>NZ_RZRY01000330.1:0-6958 GCF_003998035.1 Mesorhizobium sp. M2A.F.Ca.ET.039.01.1.1
GCTCTATCGGCTGACCGAGCCGGCCCTGCGCCCCATCCGCCGCTTCATGCCCGATCTTGGCGGCATCGACATTTCGCCGATCATCCTGCTGCTGATCCTTTTCTTCATCCGCCAGTTCCTGGTCACCACGGTTTGGTCCTGGGTCGTGGCCGGCGGCTGATGAGCACGCCGTTTCGGCTGCGCGACAACGGCATCGACCTCTTCGTGCGGCTGACGCCGAAAGCGGCGCTTGACCGGATCGACGGCATCGAGACCGCCGCCGACGGGCGCAGTCACCTCAAAGCCCGCGTGCGCGCCGTGCCGGAAAACGGCGCCGCCAATCAAGCGCTGGAGCGGATGATGGCCAAGGCGCTGGGTGTGCGGGTGTCGGCCGTTTCCGTAGTCGCCGGCGGTACATCGCGGCTAAAGACGCTGCGGGTTGTGGCGGATGCGGCTGAGTTGGTGGAGCGACTTGAGACGCTCAGCAAATAACGCTGGCGACGCCCCCTCATCCGGCCGTTACGCGGCCACCTTCTCCCCGGCGGGGAGAAGAGCTTGGCGCCGGCGCCGACCTGCTCCTCTCCCCTTGGGGAGAGGTCGCATTGCCCCGAATTGCTCTTCGCAATTCGGTCGGCAATCCGGGTGAGGGTGAGTCTTCAAAACCACTCAATCCCCCAGCGGCAGCTTCGGATCGTCCACCTTCAGCGTGTTCACGCTCTGCTTGATGCGCCGCAGATTCTCCAGCACTTTCGGTCCGCGCGATTCCGCCACCGTGGTGGCGATCATGTCGACGATCGCCAGGAGCGCGTAGCGCGACGAGGTCGGCTTGTAGATGTTGCCGTCCTCGACCGACTGCAAAAGGATCACCGTGCCGGCGACCTTGGCCAGGGCCGAGTCCGGCGCGGTGATGGCGACGGTGGCAGCGCCATATTGCTGTGCCACCTCGACCGCCTCGATCACCGAGCGCGCATAGCCCGAGACGGAGAAGGCGAGCAGCGTCGTCTCCGGGGTCGCGACGGCGGCATACATGCGCTGCAGCTGGCCGTCGGTCTGGGCGAGCGCCGAGAGGCCCAACCGGAACAGCCGGTTCTGCATCTCCGTCGCCATCATCGAGGAAATGCCGCCGGAGCCGATGCAGAGCACGTTGCCGGAACTTGCAATCCGGGCGGCAACATCCATCAGCGTCGTCATATCGAGGTTTTCGCTGGCGCGCTGGATGGCGGCAATCGCCGCCTCGGTGATGGCCGAGGCGATGCGCTGCTCGCGCGCGTCGCGGCTGAGCGGCTCCGGCGACAGATACTGGCCGCCGATGGCGATGGCCTGCGCTAGGTAGAACTTGAAATCGCGAAGCCCCTCGCAGCCGAGATTGCGGCAGAAGCGGGTAACGGTCGGCTCGCTGACGGCGACGCGCGCGGCGATCTCCGAGATGGCCGCCTTCGACGCGAAATCAAGGTCGGAAAGCACCAACCCCGCCAGCCGTCGGTCCGATTTGGTGCCGTCCTGCGACATCAGTTGCAGGCGGGTGATGATGTCGGCCGGGCTCTTCATCATCTTCTCACAGCGGCAGGCCGGTTGCCTTGTCAAAAAGGTGGATGTTGCGCGGGTCGACACGCACCGGCAGCCGGTCGCCCGGCTTCACCTGCAGCCGGTCGCGGAACACAGCGCGTACCGTGTCGTCGCCGACCGAACCGTAGACATGCGTTTCCGAACCGGTCGGCTCGACGACATCGACCTTGATGGCGATAGCATCATCGCCGGCGCCGACCATGAAATGCTCTGGGCGGATACCGGCTTCAACCGTGTCGCCGCCGGAAGCCGCGTTGCCCGAGAGCGCCAGGCGGCCGCCGCCGCTGGTCTCGAACCAAGACTGAGCTCCGGCCGTCTTCAGCGCGCCAGAGACAAAGCTCATCGACGGCGAGCCGATGAAGCCGGCGACGAATTTGTTGGCAGGCCGGTCGTAAAGCTCCAGCGGCTGGCCGACCTGCTGGATGCGGCCGCGGTCCATCACCACGATGCGGTCGGCCATGGTCATGGCCTCAATCTGGTCGTGGGTGACGTAGACGATCGTCGATTTCAGCCGCTGGTGCAGCGCCTTGATCTCGGTGCGCATCTGCACGCGCAGTTGCGCGTCGAGATTGGAGAGCGGCTCGTCGAACAGGAACACCGAAGGCTCGCGCACGATGGCGCGGCCCATGGCGACACGCTGGCGCTGGCCACCCGAAAGCTGCCGCGGATAGCGGTCGAGATAGGAGAAGAGGTTGAGCACGCTGGAAGCCTTCTTCACCTTGTCGTCGATCGCGGCGCGGTTCTCGCCGCGGATTTTTGGGCCAAAGCCGATATTTTCCGAGGCCTTCAGATGCGGAAACAGCGCGTAGGACTGGAACACCATGGCGATATTGCGCTTCTGCGGCGGCAGGTCGTTGGCGCGCGTGCCGCCAATGACGAGATCGCCGGCGGTGATCGTTTCCAGCCCCGCCAGCATACGCAAAAGCGTGGACTTGCCGCAGCCGGACGGCCCGACCAGCACGACGAACTCGCCGGTTTTGATGTCGAGGTTGATGTCTTCGAGGATCTTGTGCTGGCCAAAGGACTTCGACAGGTTGCGGAACTGGACGTCGGTCATGGTCACGCTCCCAATATGTCGTCGATGAAAGGCAGGTAGCCGGCTGTCAGGCCGGCATCAACAGGCACCACGGCGCCTGTTATGCCGGAAGCGCGCTCGGAGGCAAGGAAGGCGACAGCTTCGGCCACTTCCCGTGCATTGACGATGCGGCCCAGCGGATAGAGCCGCTTCAGCCGCCCGAGGATCTCCGGATCCTTGGCCAGGCGATGGTCCCAGGCGGCGGTGCGGATCGATCCCGGGCACACGACATTGGCGCGCAACCCGCTGCGGCCGAGCTCGACGGCGACCGATTTGGCATAGGCGTTGATGCCGGCCTTGGCCGCCGCATAGGCCGGATTGCCGAAATGCGCGATAGCGTTGACCGAAGAGATGAAGACGACGCTGCCCGAACCGCGCCCAGCCATCGCCTTGATCAGCGGATCGGCGAAACTCATCACGCCGGTCAAATTGAGGTCGAGCTCCTGCTCGATCTTGTCAGCCGTCAGCGCCGCCAGTGTCTCGGCGCGCGTCCAGCCGGCATTGTTGATTAGGATGTCGGGAACGCCGTCTTGGTCGAGCAGCGCCGGGATCGCGGCTTCGATCGACGCCCGGTCGAGCAAGTTGAAGACGTGGCGGGAAGCGATATGCGGGCTGACCAATGCCTCCGCCGACTGGTCGCAGCCGACGATGCGCGCGCCGCGTTCGGCCATGAGCTCGACGATCGCCGAGCCGAGGCCGCCGCCGGCTCCGGTGACGACGACGGTCTTGCCTTCGAACTCGGCTGTCGAACCCACGCTGCGCCCTCCTCCACCCCTCATTTTGAGCCAATAAGCTAAACAAGCAAATGTAATTAAGCAACATGATAATCCGCTTGCGCAGCGCCAAATCATGGATAATGTAGGAAAGTAACATAAATCCTGTGCTCACAAGAGGCAGGCGCCAACGTGCATCAATGGGAGAATTCAGATGAGCCTTGCAAAATGGACTGTCGGCCTGCTGGCCGGAATGAGCATGCTAGCCCTGGCAGCACCAGCCGATGCGGGCGAGGTGCGCGTCACCGTCGCCGAATACAGCGCCAAGACCGGCCCCTATTTCGAAGCGGTGAAGAAGGAATTCGAGGCGGCCAATCCCGGCATCACCATCAAGTATGAAGTGGTGCCGTGGGATGTGCTGCTGCAGAAGCTCACCACCGACATCACCGCCGGCACCAACGCGGATCTCTCGATCATCGGCACCCGCTGGCTGATCGACTTCGTCCAGCAGGATGTCGCCGAGCCGCTCGACAGCTACATCAAGCCCGAGTTCAAGGACCGCTTTATCGACACATTCCTGCAGCCCTCCATCATGAATGGCCACACCTATGGCCTGCCGATCGCAGCTTCCGCGCGCGCCATGTATTACAACAAGGAGCTGTTTGAGAAGGCCGGCATCGCCAAGCCGCCGGCGACCTGGACCGAGCTGCAGGAGGACGCGCGCAAGATCAAGGCGGTCGGCGCCTTCGGCTTCGGCTTGCAAGGCAAGGAGATCGAGACCGACGTCTATTACTACTATGCGATGTGGTCGCAGGGCACCGAGATTCTCAACAAGGACGGCACGTCCGGCCTGAGCACGCCCGGCGCGCTCGAAGCGGCCAAGCTCTACAAGTCGATGATCGACGAGGGCCTGACGGAACCGGGGGTCACCTCCAACAACCGCGAGGACGTGCAGAACCTGTTCAAACAGGGCAAGGTCGGCATGATGATCACCGCGCCCTTCCTGTCCAACCAGATCAAGGAAGAAGCGCCGAACCTGAAATACGGCGTCGCCGCCATCCCCGCCGGCCCGACCGGCGCGCGCGGCACCTACGGCGTCACCGATTCCATCATCATGTTCAAGAACTCCAAGAACAAGGACGAGGCCTGGAAGCTGCTCGACTTCCTGTTCACAAAGGAGCAGCGCGCCAAGTTCACGCAGGGCGAAGGCTTCCTGCCGGTGAACAAGGAAGAGGCCAAGATGGACTATTACGTCAACAACGCCGACCTCGCCGCCTTCACCGCACTCTTGCCCGACGCCCGCTTCGCCCCGGTCATCCCGGGCTGGGAAGAGATCGCCCAGATCACGTCCGACGCCATGCAGAAAATCTATCTCGGCGGCGACCCCGAGGCCGGCCTGAAGGATGCAGCGGCCAAGGCCAACGCCGTGCTCAAGAAATAAGGGCGTATCTCCCTGCGCCCGTGGCGCGCCCTACCCCCGCGGGGCGCGCCACATCTTTTGGATGGTGTTCGGCCGAATAGCCGGGCGGACAGGTAATCATTCCAGACAAAGGGACAAACCTTCGACCTCGGCGCTGCCCCTCATTGCCCTGCCGGGCATTTCTCCCCGTATAGTGACGGGGAGAAAGGGGCTGGCCGCAACGCTGGCGCTTTTCCTGCTACGTTGGTGATTGGCGAAATCGCCGGCGACAGCGTCCCTCTCCCCGTCACTATACGGGGAGAGGATGCCGGCAGGCAGGTGAGGGGCAGCGCTAACGCCGAGAAAAGTGTTCGAGACCGAGCCTGGGACAGGCGAGCATTGCACAGGCTGGCAAACCAGCACCACCAACAACGCAACGCAGTACAAGCCAGCCGATGCAAAATCGTTTCCTGCCCTATCTGCTGACGCTGCCCAGCCTGCTCTTGGCGGCGGTGGTGATCTTCTGGCCGGTCTGGGATCTGATCCAGATTTCGACGCACGACGTCAACCGCTTTGGCCAGCTTCGCGAATTCAGCGGCCTGGCCAATTTCTCGGCGCTTGCCGCCGACCCGGATTTCGTCGCGGCGCTCTGGCGCACTGGGCTGTGGACGGCGCTGGTCGTGGGCGGCGCGCTGCTTTTGTCGATCCCCGTGGCGATGATCCTCAACATGGATTTCTATGGCCGCGGCCTCGCCCGCGTCATCATCATGCTGCCCTGGGCGGTGTCGCTGACCATGACCGCGGTGGTCTGGCGCTGGGCGCTCAACGGCGAAAGCGGCATGCTGAATTCGGCGTTGATGAAGCTCGGCCTGATCAGCCAGAACATCCAGTGGCTGGCGAGCGCCGAGACCGCTTTCCCGATGCAGGTGCTGATCGGCATATTGGTGACCGTGCCCTTCACCACCACGATTTTCCTCGGCGGCCTGTCGTCGATCCCCGACGATCTCTATGAGGCGGCCGCGCTCGAGGGCGCGACACTGTTCCAGCAGTTCCGCGAGATCACCTTTCCGCTGCTCAAACCCTTCATCAACATCGCGATCGTGCTCAACACCATCTATGTCTTCAACTCCTTCCCGATCATTTGGGTGATGACGCAGGGCGGGCCGGCCAACTCGACCGACATATTGGTGACGCATCTCTATAAGCTCGCCTTCCGCATCGGCAAACTGGGCGAGGCCTCCGCCGTGTCGCTGGTGATGTTCGCGATCCTGCTCGTCTTCACCATGATCTATGTGCGGCTTGCCATGCGGGAGCAGCGCGCATGACGCCGAAGTTGAAACGCACCGTCATCGCCTGGCTGCTGCTGGCTCCGTTGATCGTGGTGACGATCTTCCCCTTCGCGGTGATGTTCCTCACCGCCGTCAAGCCGCGCACCGAGGTGCTGACGCCGACCTGGTGGCCGAGCGAGTTCCGCTGGTCGAATTTCGCGGACATGTGGGTGGCGACCGGCTTCGGCCAGGCGCTTCTGAATTCGCTTTATGTCTCGGCGCTGGCGACCCTCGGCGCGATCATGATCTCGGTCCCAGCCGCCTATGCCATGTCGCGCTTTCGTTTTGCCGGCTATGGGGCCTTCCGCCAGTTCCTTTTGATCTCGCAGATGATCTCGCCGATCGTGCTGGTGCTCGGCCTGTTCAGGCTGATGGCGGCCTGGGGCCTGGTCGAGTCGACCACCGCGCTCGGCTTCATCTACATGGCCTTCAACGTCGCCTTCACGGTGTGGATGCTGCAGAGCTATTTCGACACCATCCCGCGCGATCTCGAGGAGGCGGCCTGGATGGAAGGCGCCGGCCGCTGGCTGACGCTGCGCAAGGTCTTCCTGCCGCTCTGCCTGCCGGCGATCGCGGTGACGGCGATCTTCACCTTCATCAACGCCTGGAACGAGTTCGTGGTCGCGCTCACCATGCTCCGCAGCCAGGAAAGCTACACGCTGCCGATCCAGGTTTTCTCGCTCGTCGCCGGCCGCTATACGATCGAATGGCACCATGTCATGGCCGCCACGCTTTTGGCGACGCTGCCGGTGGCGATCCTTTTCATCTGGCTGCAGCGCTACCTCGTCCGGGGCCTTGCGCTCGGGGCCGTCAAATAGCAATCCCGGCAATTCCAGGAATACGCAGCGGTTTTCGTCTGGAATCGCAAAAACAAGAAGTCTAGGGAGCGTTCATGCGC
>NZ_RZRY01000331.1:0-6951 GCF_003998035.1 Mesorhizobium sp. M2A.F.Ca.ET.039.01.1.1
GGTAAAGCGGCGCACATCGAAGGCGATAGACGCGGGGCACGTCTCAGTAGCCCTGAGGTGGCTTTCGCGTACCAAGCCAGCGCCTGCCTTGTAGTAGATCTGTGGGTAATAATCAGCGCCGTCACCGGGCTCGCCCAAGCTGATGGATCCGGACTGCGCTCACTTAGGTCCGCCCGTTAATTGCCTCTAGCACCATTTTAGTAGCGTCTGATGTTTCCTCAGCCGGCATCTCCGGGCGGCTAGCCTTTTCCATCTCCTGGAGAGCAATAGCTTTATCGGCGATCTCGTTTGCCTCTTCGCGAGGCATAATGACCACCCCCTCCTCGTCTGCGAGGACAATGTCGCCGGCAAGGACAGGAACATTCCCGCAAGCGATCGGGTGGTTCATGGTCCCGCCGAGATTGTACCACCCCGCGGTGATCGACGAAAGTCCGCGGCACCACATAGGGAAATCCGCCTCTTCGATTTCCAGTAAGTCCGTACATGGACCATCAACTATGGCGCCTACCGCGCCGGCTGCCTTGGCCGAAGCTGCAACCCCTCCACCCCAGCAGGCATACCTATCATCTCCAAGGCGGTCCACTACCACGAAATCGCCCGGACGAAGAAGTCCTAGCGCATGACCCAGTAGCGTCGAATCCGGCCCGGGGATCGCCACAGTAACTGCGACACCAGCAACACGCTTACCGCGAAGAAGCGGTCGGATTCCACGATCCATAAAGCCCCACTGGCGAAAATGGCCTACAGTGGCTGTTTGAACCAGTTGCAGCTTTTGAACGAGTTCGGGCGACAACGGTTCTGGCATGTGATTAATACGGTAATCAGTCATATAGATTTCCTCTTTTTAGCCAGCAAGCCCACTCGAATACAGAAGCGCTCAAGTGAGGTTCGTCAAACACGCGGGATGGCTCTTCGCATAGTCCACGGAGTCACCCAATGTACGTTGGAGGCTGGACGAGTAGGTTACTCAGCGACAAACGAGTCATGGAATTTTTTCGCCACAGCGCGGCCGCCCTGTAAGACAAAATCTAATTCGGATCCGTGAGTGAACAAGCTGAGGCCCATTTTTTTGAACCGTGGCAAATAGTCTATGGAAGCCACATCAATGCCCGAGGCGATGCCGTACTTCTTAGCGACATTCGCGACTGCTTGACAGGCATCCAGCAATTCTGTCGTAAGCCCTCCCGGTTCTATGCCGAAGGAAAGGGCAAGGTCTGCCGGACCGATAAAGAGTGCATCAACACCAGGTATTGACGCTATCTCGTCAAGATTGTTGAGCGCCTCTCGTGTCTCAATTTGGAGCACGACAGCTAGGCTAGAGTTCGCATTCTTCCGATAGTCTGCGTCGGTTTGATAATAGTTGGATGCCCTCCACGCTCCAGATCCGCGCTTTCCTGAAGGTGGATATTTTGCGAAGGACACGGCATCAATGGCTTCCGCACTCGTATTGACCATTGGGACCATGATGCCGTTCGCGCCATGATCCAGCGCCGCTTTTATCAGTTCGATCCTGTTCCAGGCGACTCTGTAAAGTACAGGCATCCCGTATCGTTCGGTCGCAGGAAGAATATTTAAAAGTGAGTTTGGTGGAATTGGTGAATGCTCGCCGTCGACCAGTAGAAAATCCAAGTTTGTCTGCGCCAGAATCTCTGCGATCATAATGTTCGGGGTCTGCATCCAACCACCAATTTGCGGTTTTCTCGATCTGATCGATTCGGAGAGCGGGAGTCCTGTCATTTTAACAATCCTTTGCATTGCCTGAGGCGTAATCGAGCTGGTCAGCTGCAAGCCACCTAGCCGGAGCGTCTTCATCCAATCAGGGAGCCTACTGGGCGGATGTCATGAAATCTCGCTGGTGCGTAACGAACTGACTTATTCAAGGTGACGGTGGCATGGTTCTGGGCTTACAAAAATATACAGTTCTCCAAGAAGTTGGCTATCACACCATCGATTCCATTTCTTGATATGGCGTGCCCTCCGGTGAACGGATAGACCAACAGGGCCGTCGTTAGGCGCTAGAATCCTATATTTGCTTAAGACGCATGTTTCGGCGCGTATAGTTCCGATTAAACCGGTCCGGCTCGAAGGTGTTGGGTGCGAGCGAAGTCACTGGGTGGAGTCGCAGACCCATGTCACTAATTCCCCGCGCTGGCCATCTTCCGGCCCGCGATAGCTGTCTCGAGCCAGCCGATCTCCATCTCCGGCACGGACGATAGCAACAGATCGGTGTAATCGTCGAAGGGGGGCGTCAGCACCTGCCTCTTGGGGCCATATCGCACGACCTCGCCGCGGTACATCACCGCAATGGCATCGGCGATCGAGCGCACGGTCGCAATATCATGGGTGATGAAAAGATATGCCACCTGTTCGATCTGCTGCAGATTGAGCAACAGTTTCAGGATGCCATTGGCCACCAGCGGATCGAGCGCCGAGGTCACCTCGTCACAGATGATCAGCTTGGGCTTGGCGGCGAGTGCACGGGCGATGCAGACGCGCTGCTTCTGTCCGCCGGAAAGCTCGGCCGGATAGCGGTCGATATAGCCCGTGCCCATCTCAATCTCCTCGAGCAGTTCCTTCACTCGCTGGTTCCGCTCGGCGCCACGCAGGCCAAAATAGAAGGTCAACGGACGGCCGATGATCGTGCCAACGGTATGGCGCGGGTTCATCGCGACATCGGCCATCTGGTAGATCATCTGCACCTGGCGTAGGTCTTCCTTGGTTCGGTCGGCCAGTCTGTTCGATAGCTTCCGGCCGCCGAAGGTGATCTCGCCGTCCTGGGGTGGCAGTAAGCCCGTGATTGCTCGCGCCAGCGTCGACTTCCCGGACCCGGATTCGCCGACCACGGCCAATGTCTGACCGGCATGAATGGCGACCGAAACATTCTTCAGTACCTTGAGGACGCCGTTGCCATAAGCCGCCGTGACATTCTTTACCGACAGCACCGGCCACGGCGTCGCCGGCTTCTCCTGATGGTCGATGTGATGCACCGAAACCAGCGCTTGCGTATAGTCCTGCTTCGGCTCCTTGATGATCTGGTGAGTCGTGCCCTTCTCGACCATTCTGCCGTTACGCAACACTATGATGTCGTCGGCTACCTGAGCGACAACGGCGAGGTCATGGGTAATGTAAAGAGCTGCAACCCTCGTGGCGCGGATCGCTTCCTTGATCGCGGCGAGCACGTCGATCTGGGTCGTGACGTCGAGCGCAGTGGTCGGCTCGTCGAAGATGATGAGGTCCGGCTCCGGACAGAGTGCCATGGCCGTCATCACGCGCTGCAGCTGCCCGCCCGACACCTGGTGCGGATAGCGCCGGCCAATATGTTCCGGGTCGGGAAGGCTGAGCTTGCGGAACAGGGCCACCGCCCGGCGTTCGGCTTCGGCGCGGTTTGCTAAGCCGTGCTTGAGCGAGCTTTCCACCACCTGGTCCATCAACCGCCGGGCGGGATTGAAGGCCGCCGCCGCGGATTGCGCGACATAGCAGACCTCATGGCCGCGCAACTTGCGAATGCTGTTGCGGCCCTGCGTCAGGATGTTGCGGCCGTTGAGGATGACTTCACCGCACGTGACGCGGACGCCCCCGCGGCCATAGCCCATGGACGATAGGCCGATGGTCGACTTGCCGGCGCCGGATTCGCCGATCACTCCGAGCACCTTGCCCTTTTCGAGCGTCAGCGAGACGTCATCCACCAGTACGATGTTCTTCGGCGGTTGGCCGGGCGGGAAGACAGTGGCCTCGATGCGCAGATTGCGGATGTCGAGCAGCAGGCAAGGCTTTGCTTTGCTTTCGGCCATCACCCGCGTCCTCCCTTAAGGCTTGTCGTACGGTTGAGTACCCAGTCCGCAACGAGATTGACCGAAATTGCCAGCATGGCGATCGCCGCCGCAGGGATGAGCGCTGCTCCTATTCCGAAGACGATGCCGTCCTTGTTTTCCTTGACCATGCCGCCCCAGTCGGCATCCGGCGGCTGCACGCCAAGGCCGAGGAAGGACAGTGTCGACAGAAACAGAACCGCATAGATGAAGCGCAGCCCGAGTTCCGAAACCAGCGGCGACAGAGCATTGGGCAGGATTTCGGCGAAGATCACCCACCATTTGCCTTCGCCGCGCAGCTTCGCAGCCTCTACAAAATCCATCGCATTGAGGTCGATCGCCACCGCCCGCGACAAGCGGAAGACGCGGGTTGAGTCGAGAACGCCCATGACTAGGATCAGTGTCACGACATTGGACGGCAGCACCGAGAGCACCACCAGACCAAAGATCAGCGTCGGGATCGCCATCAGTAGGTCGACGAAACGGGACATCAACATATCGAACCAGCCGCCGACTACCGCAGCGGTGAAGCCGAGGATTGAGCCCATCGAGAAGGAAAGCAGCGTAGCCAGCATCGCGATCAGGATCGTCGTCTGGGCGCCATAGATCATGCGCGAGAGCAGGTCGCGGCCGAGATTGTCGGTGCCGAAGAGAAATTTCGCCGATATCGGCTCCCAAACTCCGCCGGCGATATCGCCGAGGCCGTAGGGAGCGATCCACTGTGCAAAGAGAGCGACGAGGACGAAGAGGATGGTGACAACAAGGCCGATCAGGGCGCCGATGGGAATACGTCTTATCATGGTGCTCCTTACCTCGGATGCCTGAGGCGCGGATTGGCGAGAATGGATGCCACGTCGGCCACGACATTGAGGGAGATATAAACGGTGGCGAAGATCAGCCCAACGGCCTGCACGACCGGCACGTCGCGCTTGGCGACATGGTCGACCAGATACTGGCCCATGCCGGGATAAACGAAGATCACCTCGATCACCACCACGCCGACCGCGAGATAGGCGAGGTTGAGCATGATCACATTGATGATCGGGGCGATGGCATTGGGGAAAGCGTGCCTGCGGATGATCTCGAAGGCCGTGAGTCCTTTCAGTTCCCCCGTCTCGATATAGGCGGACTGCATGACGTTGAGGATCGCCGCCCGCGTCATGCGCATCATATGGGCGAGGATGCCCAGCGTGAGAGTCGTGCAGGGCAGCGCGATTGCCTTCATCTTATCGAGAAAAGGCATGCCCTCATACACCATCGAAATGCCAGGGAAGATCTGGAACTTCACAGCCAAAAAATACACCAACAGATAACCAATGAAGAATTCCGGCACCGATGTCGAGGCGAGTGCCACGCCGGTGATCAGTTTATCGATGAGGCCGTCGCGATACCGTACTGCCGTCAGCCCGAAGGCAATCGCGAGCGGGACGGAGATAATCGCTGCCCAGAAGGCCAGGAACAGGGTGTTCCACAGCCGCTCCTTGATGGAAGTGGCGATATCGAGCCCACTGGTGAGAGCAGTGCCTAGGTCGCCCTGCAGGATTCCGAAAAGCCAGCGGAAATATCTAATGTAGGCCGGATCGTTCAGCCCCAGCTCCTGGCGCAGATTGGCGAGCGCCAGTGGTGTTGCCGACTGGCCGAGAATGGATTGCGCGACGTCGCCGGGCAGAAGATTTGTGCCAACAAAAATGAGGACCGAAACGGCGAGCAACAGGAGGATGCCCAGCGCGACGCGCTGGGCAATAAGCTTGAGAACCATCGTCTCAGGGCCTCAGGCCTGCAGCCAGCACTTGGTCAGCGCATAGCCGTTCATGAACCGATCGTTGCCATTCTTAGCCCAACCGCCAACCTGCGGGCCCGTGGCGTCGATGTAATCATTGAACATCGGAATGATGACGCCGCCCTCATTGTGGATGATCTGGCCCATGTCGGCATACAGTTGCTTACGCTTGTCAGTATTAAGTTCGCCGCGCGCCTGGACCATCATCTGGTCGAACTTCTCACTGAAGAAGTGGGTCTCGTTCCATGGCGCTTTTGACTGGAAGACGAGAGAATACAGCATATCCTGAGTCGGACGACCTGGACCAGAAGATGCCACGAACGGCTGCTTGAGCCACACGTTTGTCCAGTAGCCGTCAGCAGGTTCACGTTTAACGTCGATATTGATCCCCGCCTTGGCCGCGCTCTGCTGGTATAGCTGAGCAGCATCCACCGCGCCTGTGAATGCGCCGTCGGATGCATGAAGGAGCAGCGAACCGGAATGCCCTGACTTCTTGTAATGGAAGGCTGCCTTGTCCGGATCGTACTTGCGTTGTTCCAATTCGGTAAAGAGTGGATAAAACTTGTTTATATGCGTGTCATTGCCGATGGATCCGTAGCCCCCCAAGACCTTCTGGACCATCTCCTCGCGGTCGATGGCATATTTCAGCGCGAGCCGCAGATCGTTGTTGTTGAAGGGGGCGGCGTCGAGTTGGCAGCAAAAATAAGAATGCCCACGGCCCCCAACGTTGCGGACGCTGATGTCAGGGAACCGTTTGAGGAGTTCAACCACTTTCGGATCGACGCGATTAATCATGTGAACCTGCCCGCTCTGCAAAGCGGAGGTGCGGGCGGTCGCGTCGTTTATAACGACAATCTCGATCTGGTCGGCAAAGCCGCGATCGTCCCGCCAGTAACCGGCGTACCTCTCGCCGCCAAGTCGAACGCCAGCTTCGTTGACCGTGACCTTGTATGGACCCGTACCGATGCCTGCGTTCGGGCTGTCCTTGCCGCCATTTGGCTGAATCATCAGGTGGACATCGTTCATTATGACTGGGAAGTCTGCATTGCTTTCTTTTAGGGTGAAGACGATGTTCTGGCCGTCGACGGCGATCTTGTCGATCCCCTGCATAAAGGCGAGCATAACCGACTTCGAGTTGGCGTCGGAGTGTCGTTCCATTGTGGCGAGCACGTCGGCAGGCGTCATCTCCTTGCCGTTGTGAAATTGCACCCCCTTGCGGATCTTAAACGTCCAGACCTTTGCGTCTTTCGATGCGCCCCATTCCTCCGCAAGTACCGGCTGCAATTTTTGATTTGCATCCAGTTCAACGAGCTGTTCGCCCCACGCGCGGCTGAAGATAAACTGAACATCATTTGTTAGGAC
>NZ_RZRY01000332.1:0-6918 GCF_003998035.1 Mesorhizobium sp. M2A.F.Ca.ET.039.01.1.1
CTGTAGGCCACCACCTCGCCCGTGCCTTTTATGACATAGCCTTCGGGCCGCTCGCTGATCGATGACTGCGGCACTTCCTTGCAATCGAAGTTGGCACAGCAGGCAAAGGGGTATTTCCAGCCTTGTGGCACGGCCGCCGTAGGCTGGGCGTCGTGCGCGATGGCCGGCGGCGTCAGCACCGAGACAGCTCCAACAGCGAAGAGGGAGAACAACAGTCGGCCAGCCGGTCGAGCGGCTTGGGCCGATCTTGATGTGGCAGCAGACATCGAAACGTTCCTTTCGAGCATCAAGCGTTTCAGCTTGCCCGTTCCCGGAACGTGTCTTCCCAGTGGCCGGATCGTCGGTCGCAGTTTATGCCGCGTCCGGCCATAAATGCTTCTATCCCACAGCTCGGATGCTGAGCTGATTCCATAGCCAGCGCAAGAAGTGGGCGCGCCATGGCGACGCGCCGGTTTCAAGCTTCGGCGACGGAAAGGATGCGCAGACCTGGGTGGCAACTCCAGACAACGGCCTGCGCCCAGGGTGCCTAAGAACGAAGTTCCTCCAAAGGAAGTTCCGACCTTCAGCCGTCGGCGTGTTCACGATATTGCGGCAGATCGTCTGTAATCGTGAACCACGGCGCCTTTGAACCGACGAAGATATGTGCGCTCGGGCGAATGCCTGGATCGTCCATCAGCGTCCCCATGGCGACATGGACATAGGCGCCTTCGCGGACCAATGAATAGACGAGCGAGCCGCAGCGGCCGCAATGCGCGTCATGGCCGCTCTCGTCGCCGAAAATCAGCAGCCTGTCGTCGCCCGCGGTGAGACGGAACTTGCCGCGCTCGATGCCGGCGAAGGGCTTGAACGCCGCCCCCGTCGTGCGCCGGCAGTTGGAGCAGTGACAGTTCGCGGCATAGACGAATTCGTCCGCCACTTCATAGTGGACGGTGCCGCAGAAGCATTTTCCGGTAAGTTTGCGCGTCACCGGCTTTTCTTCCTTTGCGCAACGGCAGCATATGCCCAGATTCAGGTTAGGCTGAGCCGAGAATAGCGGTTTTCAAGAACCGGAGCGGAGCGTACTTAAGGTACGTGAGCACCGGAAGCGCAGGAAATCGCCGTTCGCAGGCCGGCCTCACCTGAATATGGGCATATCCTAATCCAGGTCCGCCACCGCTTCGCCTGCACCACCCTCGATGCGATGCGAGAGCGAAGCTTCCATGAACTCGTCGAGGTCGCCGTCGAGCACGCTCGACGGCGAGGTGCTTTCGACGCCGGTGCGCAGATCCTTCACGAGCTGATAGGGCTGCAGCACGTAAGAGCGGATCTGGTGGCCCCAGCCGATGTCGCTCTTCGACGCCTCCGTGGCGTTGGCGACCGCCTCGCGCTTCTTCAGCTCTTCCTCGTAGAGGCGCGAGCGCAGCATTTCCCAGGCCTTGGCGCGGTTCTTGTGCTGCGAGCGCTCGGCCTGGCAGGCGACCGCTATGCCGGTCGCGAGATGGGTGATGCGGACCGCCGAGTCGGTGGTGTTGACGTGCTGGCCGCCCGAGCCCGAGGAACGATAGGTGTCGATGCGCACGTCGGATTCGGAAACATTGATCTCGATCGAGTCGTCGATGACCGGATAAACCCAGACGCTGGCGAAGGAGGTGTGGCGCCGCGCATTGCTGTCGTACGGCGAGATGCGCACCAGGCGGTGGACGCCGGATTCCGTTTTCAGCCAGCCATAGGCGTTGTGGCCCTTGATCAGCACGGTGGCGGACTTGATGCCCGCCTCCTCGCCGTCATGGACTTCCAGCACCTCGACCTTGAAGCGGCGGCGCTCGGCCCAGCGCGTGTACATGCGCAGAAGCATCGAGGCCCAGTCCTGGCTTTCGGTGCCGCCCGCGCCGGCATGGATTTCGAGATAGGTGTCGTTGGCGTCGGCTTCGCCGGAGAGCAGCGTCTCGACCTGCCGAGCCTTCGCCTCGCCCTGCATCGAGCGCAGCGCAGCCTCCGCTTCCGCGATGATGCCGTCGTCGCCCTCTTCCTCGCCGAGCTCGATCAGGCCGATATTGTCTTCCAGCGCCTGGGTCAGCCCCTTGACGGCGGCGATACCGTCCTCGAGCTCCTGGCGCTCCCGCATCAGCTTCTGCGCTTCGATCGGATCATTCCAGAGGCTGGAATCCTCGGCGCGCGAATTCAGGTACTCAAGCCGCTTTACAGCCTGATCCCAGTCAAAGATGCCTCCTCAGCAGGGTTATCGCCTGCCTGATTTCGTCGACAATGTTGAGCGTTTCCGCGCGCATGGCTCTTCGTTCGGTCCTGTCTTTTCGGTCTTTTCGGAATAGGCGCGATACATAGGCACGGCATCGCCGCCTGTAAAGCGAAATGGGCCGACGGTTTCGCGCCGGCCCATTCCGGATTGCAGGAGATCAGTAGAGCCCGCCGCCGCCGTCCTGGATGGCCTGGTTGGCCTGCGGCGACAGCGCGCCGCCCGAGCCGTTGGAGCCATCCGCGCCCATGCCGATCACCCAGTAGCTGTCGGCCGGACCGGTGCCGGGCTTGAACGCCTCGACGATGGTGTTGGGATCGCCTTCGGCGGCGCGCATGCCGGTCTTGCGGTTGATGGCAATGAGCTTCATGCCGTCCGGAACCTGGAAGTCGGTGTTCGGCTTGCCGTCCAGCGCCACACGCATGAAATCCTTGAAGATCGGCGCGGCGAGACCGCCGCCCGTGGCGCCCTTGCCGAGGCCGCGCGGCGTGTCGTAGCCCATGTAGAGACCGACGACGAGGTTCGGCGTGAAGCCGATGAACCAGGCGTCCTTCTCGTCATTGGTGGTGCCGGTCTTGCCGGCGATGTGGCGGCCGAGCTCGCCGATGGTGGCGCCGGTGCCGCGCTGGACCACGCCTTCCATCATCGAGGTGATCTGGTAGGCCGTCATCGGGTCGAGCACCTGCTCGGAATTGTCGACCAGCTCCGGCTCGGGTTGGTTCTTCCATTCGGCGGCGTTGCAGCCTTCGCAGCCGCGCTCATCCTGCTTGAACACCGTCTTGCCGTAGCGGTCCTGGATGCGGTCGATCAGCGAGGGTTTGATCGATTTGCCGCCGTTGGCCATGATCGAATAGGCCGAGACCATGCGCATGACGGTCGTCTCGCCGGAGCCCAGCGCCATCGGCAGATAGGGCGCCAGATGATCGTAGACACCGAAGCGCTCGGCATATTCCACGACCAGCTTCATGCCCATGTCGTTGGCGAGCCGCACCGTCATCAGGTTGCGCGACTTCTCGATGCCGGAGCGCAACGTGGCCGGGCCAGCGACCGTGCCGTCATAGTTCTTCGGGGTCCAGGTGGTGTTGCCGCTCTGGATGGTGATCGGGCCGTCCATGATCACCGAGGCCGGCGTATAGCCATTGTCGAGCGCGGCCGAATAGACAATCGGCTTGAACGAGGAGCCGGGCTGGCGCATCGCCTGGGTCGCGCGGTTGAACTCGGACTGCGCGTAGGAGAATCCGCCGACCATGGCGAGCACGCGGCCGGTATGCGGATCCATGGCGACGAGACCGCCCTCAACCTCGGGCACCTGGCGCAGCATATAGGTGTTGTCGGAACCTTCGTTCTTCTGCACGAAGACGACGTCGCCGGGCTCCAGCACTTCCGCCGGAGACTTCGCCCTGACGGACTTGCCGTTGACGAAATGGCGCATGGCAAAGCCCATGTCGTCCTTGCTGACGGTGCCCTGGACGCGGTCCTTGACCAGCTCGCCGGAGACCTGGCGCGTCGGCTGGATGCCGATGGTCAGGCCGTCCGCCGAACTATCGAGCACAACGGCAAGCTTCCATTCCGGCACGTCCTCTAGGCCCTTCGCGTTACCGAGCGGCACGCCCCAGTCGCCGGAAATGTCGATATGCGTGACCGGACCGCGGTAACCGCGCAGCATGTCGTATTTGAGCAGGCCGTTCTGCAGCGACTTGCGGGCGATAAGCTGGATGTTCGGATCGAGCGTGGTGCGCACCGACAGGCCGCCCTCATAGAGCGCGTTCTCGCCGTAGCGGGCGATGATCTGGCGGCGGACTTCCTCGGTGAAATACTCGCCGGCAAACAGATAGGAGCCATTGCGGCGCGGCGTCACGCCAAGCGGCTCGGCCTTGGCCTTGGCGCCCTCCTCGCGGGTGACGTAGCCATTCTCGACCATCTGGTCGATGACCCAGTTGCGGCGCTCGATCGCGCGGTCAGCATGCTTGAAGGGGTGATAATTGTTCGGGCCCTTGGGCAGCGAGGCGAGATAGGCGGCTTCCGCGACCGTCAGCTCGTTGACCGACTTGTCGAAATAGGTGAGCGCGGCACCCGCGACGCCATAAGCGCCGAAGCCGAAGAAGATTTCGTTGAGGTAGAGTTCGAGGATGCGGTCCTTGGAATAGGCCTGCTCGATGCGGAAGGCCAGGATCATCTCCTTGATCTTGCGCTCGTAGGTCTGGTCCGAGGTGAGCAGGAAGTTCTTCGCCACCTGCTGGGTGATGGTCGAAGCGCCGACCTGGCGCCGGCCCGAGCCGAGATTCTGCAGGTTGACGATGATGGCGCGGCCGAGGCCGGTTACGTCAATGCCGGGGTGGTTGTAGAAGTTCTTGTCCTCGGCCGACATGAAAGCGGCCTTGACGCGGTCCGGGATGGCCTGGATCGGCAGATAGAGGCGCCGCTCGCGCGCATATTCCGCCATCAGCGAGCCGTCGGAGGCATGAATGCGCGTCGTCACCGGCGGTTCGTATTTGGCCAGAACCTCGTAGTCGGGCAGGTCCTTCGCGACATGGCTGATATAGATGGCAAGGCCGGCCGCCACCAGCAACGCCAGCGTCGTGCCGATGCCAAAGAAATAGCCGATGAGACGAATCATGCCCGCTCCAGTCCGAGGTTCGGGAATTTCCTAAACGAAGCCGGCAGTCGCGCAAGCTTCCCGGGGCGGTCCCAATCCGCAATCAAAAGACCCATGTCGCGACCATGTGGACAAAATACGGCAGCGCGAGATTTGAGGACTCGGTCGCCGAATAATAACGCCGGGTGTTGTCGTCATGCAACGCCGCTTATGGTTGCAGACCCCAAGCGGTTGTGGGGGCGTGGGCGGATCAACCGCCCGTCGCCGTTCCGGCCTTGGCAGCGGCAAACAGGGCGACCGCGTTGGTTATGCTTTGCGCGGCCTTGCCGCGCCAGTCGGCGCTGAGCAATTGCGCCTCGTCCTTGCTGTTGGAGAGGTAGCCAAGCTCGACCAGAACGGACGGCACGTCCGGAGCCTTGAGCACCTTGAAGCCGGCCGAGCGTTGCGGATTGTTGATGAGGCCGACGCTGGTCGACAATTGGCCGACCAGCGTGTGGGCGAAGCTCATCGAGAAGCCATGCGTTTCCCGGCGGATCAGGTCGATGAGGATGTCGGTGACTTCCTTGTTGTCGTCCTCGATCTTCATTCCCGCAAACTGGTCGGACAGGTTCTCGCGATCGGCGAGCGCCTGGGCTTCCGGGTCGGAGGCCTTGTCCGAAAGTGTGTAGACCGTGGCGCCGCGAAGACCTTTGACCGCGATCGTATCGGCATGGATCGAGATCAGGAGATCGGCCTCGTGCTGGCGCGCGATGCGCACGCGCTCGTCAAGCGCCAGGTAGACGTCGTCATCGCGGGTCATGAAGACATCGTATTTGCCGACCGCGGCCAGCTTGTCGCGCAATTCCTTAGCAAAAGCGAGTGTGACGTCCTTCTCGACCGTGCCGGCTGAGCTTTCGGCGCCGCCATCGACGCCGCCATGGCCAGGATCGATCACCACGGTGAAGCGATGACCGGGCGCCGAGACCGGCCCGGTGCCGACCCTCTCGCCTTTCTCGGTGGAGACCGTCGAACCGGTGGTCAGCGACTGGTTGGCCAGCGCCTCGTCGAACTCCCGTTCGGAGGCGGCCGACATGTCGATGGCGATGCGATAGCCGGTGCCGTCGTCATTCTTGAGCACGTCGAGCTTGTCGACGGCGAAAGGACCCTTGCCGGTGAGGATCAGTCGCGAGCCATGTCCCTGATCGCCGTAACGGACGGCCCGCACAAGGCCACGCGGCTTCACATCCTTGGTCTCAAGGGCGAATCGCGTGCGCGGCAGGTCGACGACCAGGCGATCGGGGCCGCGCAACAAGAACCACTTGACGTTCGGCTCGCTGTCGAAATTCACGACGATGCGCATCTTGGTGGCGTCGCCGGCCATCTTGTAGCCGGTCGCGCCAAGCAGGCCGTCGGCGCGCGCGGCGGCCGCGAAACAAAGCAGCAGCGCCAGCAGCAAAGCGGCCCAGGCCACGCGCGTGGCATGCGCCGCGGCCCTGCCCCTCTTGTCCGCGCTGCCCGCCAATCCCATCTCTTGTCCGTCGCTCCCGGTTTGACGCATTGCGCCCGGTCTTCTCGCCGAGTGCCCGTCAGGCCGCCAATTCGATTAACGATTGGTATTCAGAGAAGGTTAACCAAGCCTTTCATGAGGTGGGACAAATGGCACCTTCCCCAACGGAAGCGCTTTTTGCCGGCATCCGAAATCGGGGTTGCCTTCCATCCCGCCAAATCATAAAAGCGACATTGGATCACTGCAATCCTGGAACCGCTCGCCTCAGCAGTTTCCTGCCAAAGGTCGGATGCAAAGGCGGCTCCTTTATCCTTCCAGGCTCATGTGGTCGCGACGATTTTCGCAGGCGTGCTCCCGTGGCGGGGGAATCGCTTGCGTGAGGAAAACGGCCGGGTTCGCCCCGCGCCGGCTCTTCGTGAGCAAACAAGCTGGTCCGGCTCAGCCCGGGCTTTGGTTCAAAAGGTTCTGCTGGGTGCCGATGGCTTCAAGCGCAATCATGGAAAGGTCCGCATCAAACCGCGCCATCTTGGCTGCGGGCGGCACCGCCATCGCGCTCAAGCGGCGGCTAGCGGACATTCAATTATCCGGCATGCACACAGATAC
>NZ_RZRY01000333.1:0-6880 GCF_003998035.1 Mesorhizobium sp. M2A.F.Ca.ET.039.01.1.1
GGCCGAAGTCGAGCGGCTTCTCGGCATCTTGCCGACCGCATCGATCGCCAGGCAGGCATGGGCCGATTTCGGCCAGGTGATCGTTTGCGACACGCAAGACGAAATGGTGAGCGCGGCAGACCGCATCGCTTCCGAGCATGTGCAGGTCATGACGCGCGATCCCGATTACTTTCTTCAGCGCATGACCAATTACGGAGCGCTTTTCCTCGGACCGAGGACGAATGTCGCCTATGGCGACAAGGTGATTGGCACGAACCACACCCTCCCGACATTGGGAACGGCGCGCTTCACGGGCGGGCTTTGGGTAGGCAAGTTCCTGAAGACCTGCACCTATCAAAAGGTCCTCACGGACGAGGCCTCGGTGATGATCGGCGAATACTGCTCGCGGCTTTGCGTCCTCGAGGGGTTCCTCGGGCACGCCGAGCAGGCGAATGTGAGACTGCGGCGCTACGGCGCGCGCAACATTCCTTATGCCGAGGCTGCGGAATGAACGCCTCGCCCGTTATGCTGCCGAAGGTGCCCTCGTTCCGGCTGGACGGGCGTCGCGCCTTGGTGACGGGCGCCGGACGCGGAATCGGACTGGCCTTGGCCGCAGCGCTATCGGAGGCGGGGGCCGACACGGTGCTGGCCGCGCGGACCAGGAGCAAGGTGGAGGAGGTCGCGACGGAGCTGAGGGCTCGAGGCGGCAAGGCGGAGGCGCTTGTTCTGGACGTTACCGACATTGCCGGAGCCGGCGAGTTGATCGCGCGACAGCCGGCTTTCGACATAGCGGTGATCAATGCGGGCACCAACAGGCCGAAGCTGATGGCCGAGGTGTCCGAGGCGGACTATGACATCGTTCTGGATCTCAACGTCAAGGCTGCCTATTTCTCGGCCCAGGCCGTTGTTCGCAAAATGCTGGCCGAACATATCCGGGGCTCGATTATTTTCACGACGTCGCAGATGGGTCATGTCGCGATGGCAACGCGAACCCTCTATTGCGCGTCGAAGCATGCGGTGGAGGGACTGGTGAAGGCCATGGCTGTTGAGCTCGCGCCGCACGGCATCCGGGTCAACAGCATTGCCCCCACCTTCATCGAGACCCCGATGACGGCTCCTTACTTTGAAAGCAAAGCTTTTCGAGATGAGGTATTATCCAAAATCAAGCTTGGCCGACTTGGTCGAGTCGAGGACCTGATGGGGGCCGTTGTCTTTCTTGCTTCGGACGCTGCTGCATTGATGACGGGCACTTCGATCAAGGTCGACGGCGGCTGGACGGCGGAATGACTTTTGCGGCTTTGACATTCGACCCAAGTCGGCCAAGAAGCGGCACGATGCCTGATGCATTTGAACCACTTCGACGGCCAGACAAGCGACATTGACATGGATCCGATAGCCCGCACGATTGCCAACGACGTCTACGAGCAGCTGCGCCACGATATCATTTCGTGCCGCATGCTTCCGGGGTCCAAGATCAACATCCAGGCTCTCGTTCAGAAGTACGAGGTGAGCTTGGGCGCTGTCCGCGAAGCGCTGTCGAAGCTTTCGGCCGAGGGCCTCGTCGACGCCAGGGCACAGCGTGGATACACGGTCTCGGACGTGTCTCCGGAAGACCTGGCCGAGTTGACCGACGCCCGCGTCCGCGTCGAACAGGAGTGCCTCAAGCTCGCGATTGAGAATGGCGGGCTCGAATGGGAAACGGATATCGTGGCTGCCCTCCACCGTCTCAGCCACACGCCGTACACGATGCCCGATGACGCTGCCGTTCTGGACCAGCGCTGGGTCAAGGCCCATCGTGAATTTCATCGTGCTTTGGTGTCAGCCTGCGGCAACCGCTGGCTGCTTCGGATACGTGCGCAGCTATACGATCAAAGCGAGCGCTACCGTCAGCTCTCGGTGCCGCTTGCAAGATCAGAACGCGATGTAGCGCAAGAGCACAGGGATATCGCAGATGCTGTCATTGCTCGAGATGTCACGCGCGCCTGCGCGGCGATAGCATCGCACATGTGGACGACGACGCAGATCGTCACGACCGGGCTGAGCTGAGTACAACTCCAAGCTTACTATACGAAACTGCAGCGCTGAAACACGCCTTGGCCAAATCCTGAACGAGGCCGCTGTGCATTGGGTTCACGGCAAAGGTCGGCTTTCTAGTAGTAGTTCAATCATTCGGAAGAGGACGATCTGCTTACGGCCCAAGAGGCACGAGATTCCGACCTAAACGCCAACCACCAGCGCCCCGCCGGTTAGCCCCGCGCCGGCAGCGGCCAGCAGCAGTTTTTCACCCGGCGCGAAAGGTTTGGCGCAGTGCGCAACCGACAGCGACAGGGGGATCGTTGCGGCCGACGAGTTGCCGTAGTCGGCTATGGTCTTGACGATGCGCTCATCCTCGATGCCGAGCGACTTGCCGACCGCGTTGAAGATGCGGGCATTTGCTTGGTGCGGCACGAAACGAGCGATGTCAGGCGCCGAAAGGCCAGTCGCCGCCAGCGCCTCGTTTGCACAGCGGCTCATCATCTCCACCGCCTTAGTGAAGACGTCGCGGCCATTGACGATGGTCATGCGGGTTTCGGCGATGTCGATCTCTTGCGCGAAAGGACGGTTGCTGCCGCCGGCCGGGATGTGGATCAGGCCATAGGCGGACCCATCCGAGGCAACTGAGGCGCCGAGAATGCCGTGGCCGGCGTCGCTTGACGGGGCCAGCACCACGGCGCCCGCGGCGTCCGCAAACAGCACCGCGCTTGCCCGCTCGGTCGGGTTGATCCGGCGGCTCAATATGTTGGCGGCGATGACGAGGGCCGGCTTGTTGTGCAAACGCACGAAGCCGTCGGCGAAGGTCATGGCATAGATGAACCCCGCGCAGGCGCCCGCCAGGTCGACTCCGCCGGCCTTTTTAAGCCCGAGCCTGTGCGCCACGAGCGGCGCGCTCGGCGGCAGCAGATGGTCAGGGGTCGAGGTGGCCAGCAGCAGCAGGCCGATCTCCTTGCGATCGATGCCGGCAGCCTGCAGTGCCATCTCGCCCGCTTTGGCTGCCATTCCGGAAAGCGTGTCGCCGGGCTCCGCCCAGAAGCGTGTGCGGATGCCGGTGCGCCCCTCGATCCAGCCCGCCTCCAGCCCGAGGCTTGCCTCGATCTCGGCATTGCCGACCCTGTGCGCCGGCACGGAATGGCCAAGGCCTATGATGCGCGCTGTGCGGCTCATCTCTTGTCGCCCGCAAGCTCGGCCGCCTCGTCTATTGCCGCGTAGAGCCGGTCGAGTTCGCCCGACGTGACGCAATAGGGCGGTAGCACGTAGATGACGTTGCCCAACGGTCTCACCAGCAATCCGCGCTCGAGGAAGAAGGCGCGCATCCTTGGCCCCACCTCGGCGAGATAGCCTGCCTTGCCAACGCGAAGGTCGAGCGCCGCGATCGTGCCGGCCGTGCGCACATTCTCGAAACGCGGATCCCGGCTGAATCGCGCGACCTTCTCCGCTTGCATCCGCGCCAGCGCCGCCACGCGTTCCGCCACGGGCTCATCGTTCCAGATGCCGACATTGGCGAGCGCTGCCGCGCAGGCGATCGGATTCGCCGTGTAGGAGCTCGAATGGAAGAAGGTCCTGGCGCGATCGGTTGAGTAGTGCGCTCGGAAGACCGCATCGGTGGCGAGCGTCGCCGCAAGCGGCAATGAGCCGCCCGTCAGCCCCTTGGAGGTGCACAATATGTCGGGAGCGATCGCTGCCTGATCGCAGGCGAACGTGGTGCCGGTGCGGCCCCAGCCGGTCATGACTTCGTCAGCGATGAAAAGCGTCCCGGAGCGCTCAGCAATGCGCTTGAGTTCAGCAAGAACCGAAGCAGGATAGATCAGCATGCCGCCGGCCCCGAGCACCAGCGGCTCGACGATCAGCGCGGCAGCTTTGCGGTCGCGCGCCAGCCGTTGGAAGGCGTCGAGCGTTTCCTGCTCTCGGCCCGCCGCGGGGAAGGGGATGGTGTCGACCTCGAACAGCAGCGGCTCGTAGGCGGCGTTGAAGACGCCGCGCGCGCCGACGCTCATCGTACCGATGGTGTCGCCGTGATAGCTGTGTTCCATCACGACGATGCGCGAGCGCGGGAAGCCATTGTTGCGGTGAAAGCCAAGCGCCATCTTCAGCGCCACCTCGACGCTGGTCGAGCCGCTGTCCGAATAGAACACCCAGTCGAGACCCGGCGGCGTCATATCGACCAGCGCCGTGGCCAATTGCTCGGCCGGCTCGTGGCTGAGGCCGGCGAAGATCACCTGGTCGAGCGTCTCGGTCGCCTCGCGGATCGCCTCCACGATCTTCGGATGGCGATGACCGTGGGTGATCACCCACCAGGAGGAGATCGCGTCGAGTATGCGCTTGCCCTCGCGCGTCTCGACATAGGCGCCCTCGGTGCGCACGATCGTCGGCGGAACCGGCTCGGTGGCATGCTGGGTGAAGGGATGCCAGACAGTGGAGCGGCTCAATGTGGAACCTCCCTCAAGTCGGCGACATTGAACGAAGCCCGCATGGCTGCGGAAAGTGCATCGGGCGTCAGAGGGTCGAGATGCGGCAGCCGACCAAGCACGCTCACCCTGCCCATTTCGGCGATCGTTTTTTGGGTATCGGCCATCTCGTCGCCGATGAACGCGACGCCGAGCAACGGAATGGCGCGCGCGCGCAGAGCCTCGATCGAAAGCAGCGTGTGGTTGATGGTGCCGAGCGCGGTGCGCGCGCAAAGAATAACCGGCAGTTGCCAGTCCCGGAAGATATCGATGAACCTCGTCTGCCGATTGAGCGGCACCATCAGCCCGCCAGCCCCTTCGATGATGAGCGGACCCGGCAACTCTGGAAGCGAGAGCTTTGCAGCCTCGATCGCGACGCCATCGATTTCGGCCGACCGATGCGGCGACAGAGGCATCTTCAGGCGGTACACTTCCGGCAGGACGCGCCCTAAAGGTAGGCCAGAAAGCCGGGCAACGACCTCGCTGTCGGTCTCCTCGCCGAGGCCCGATTGCACCGGCTTCCAATAGAAGCCGTCGAGCAGGCCCGTGAGACCGGCCGCAAACACGGTCTTGCCGATCCCGGTGTCAGTGCCGGTCACGATGAAGCGTGCCGTCATTGCGTGCGGTCCCATTCCTCGGCAAGCGCATCGAACAGCGCCGAAACGTCGGCTTCGCCGACGTCCAGCGTCAGCGAGATTCTGAGCCTCGCCGTGCCCTCGGGCACGGTTGGCGGGCGGATACCGCGCACGTCGAACCCACGCGCCTGCAAAGCCTCGGCCAACGCCATGGCGCGTCGATTGTCGCCGACGATGATCGGCAGGATCTGCGAACCGCTGGCAGGCAAGCCAAGGTCCTCGGCGCCCTTGCCTGCAAGCCCGACCAGCCGAGCCAACCGCTCACGGCGCTCCGGCTCCTGGGCGACGATGTCGATCGCCGTTGCCGCTGCCACCGCCATCAGCGGCGAGGGCGCGGTGGCATAGATGAAGGGACGGCAGCGGTTGACGAGATAGTCGCACAGCACCGCCGGCGCGGTGACCAGCGCGCCGGAGGCGCC
The DNA here is from genome assembly GCF_003998035.1 of Mesorhizobium sp. M2A.F.Ca.ET.039.01.1.1. NCBI lineage: Bacteria > Pseudomonadati > Pseudomonadota > Alphaproteobacteria > Hyphomicrobiales > Phyllobacteriaceae > Mesorhizobium > Mesorhizobium sp. M2A.F.Ca.ET.039.01.1.1. The sequence goes on from NZ_RZRY01000333.1 coordinate 5,515, forward strand.
CAGCGCCTTGCCGCAGGTGTGGAGCACCACGACATTGTCCCGGCCTTCAAGATCATGCGCGAGCCCACGCCCGTCCGGACCGTGGACGCCGGTGGCGTGCGCCTCGTCCACGAACAGGAATGCATCCTGTCGGTCGGCGACCGCGATCAATTCAGCGAGCGGCGCCCGGTCGCCGTCCATGCTGTAGAGGCTCTCGGCCACGATCCAGGGCCGGCCGGCGCCGCCTTTCACGCGCCAGGTCCGGATTGCATCCTCCACGGCGGCCGCATCGTTATGCGCGGCCTCCGCCATGTCGGCGCGGCCGGCGCGCGCGCCCTCATGCGCACTGGCGTGGATGAGTTCGTCCAGCACGATCAGATCGCCCTTCTGGGGCAGGGTTGTGAGCACCGCAAAATTGGCGACATAGCCGCCGCCGAAGAACAGCGCGCGCTCGGCGCCGAAGAAGCAGGCTGCCTTAGCCTCAAGCGCCTCATGTTCGGGGTCGTTGCCGCGCAGGAGCCGCGAGCCGGTCGCGCCGACCGGGGTGCCGGCGGCGAGTGCCGCTGCGACCGCCTCCCTCATACGCTTCGAGCGCGCGAGGCCGAGATAGTCGTTGGAGGCGAAGTCGGCGCCGGAGCGGCCACTGAGGCTCCGCAACCGGTCCTTGCGGGCCAGCCCGCGGAGGCTGGCCTCGTAGCGATCAAGTATTGCTCGCCCGTTCGCTCGGCCCTTCACTGAGCTTCGCGCTCCATCGGCTTGATGCCCAGGCGGCGGAACAAAGCGCTGTCCTTGTCCTCGCCCGGATTTTCGGCGGTCAGCAAAGTGTCGCCGACGAAGATGGAATTGGCGCCCGCGAAGAAGCACAGCGCCTGCATCTCGTCGCTCATCGCCGTGCGGCCGGCAGAGAGCCGCACATGCGACTTCGGCATCATGATGCGGGCTAGCGCAATGGTGCGCACGAATTCGATCGGCTCGATCGGTTCGGCCTCGCCGAGCGGCGTGCCCTCGATCGGGATCAGCATGTTGATCGGCACGCTGTCGGGCGGTTCCGGCAGGTTGGCTAAGGTCACCAGCATGTCGATGCGGTCGGCCTTCTCCTCGCCCATGCCGACGATGCCGCCGCAGCAGACCTTGATGCCGCTGTCGCGGACATTGGCAAGCGTGTCCAGCCGGTCGGCAAAGGTCCGGGTCGAGATGATTTCGCTGTAGTAGCGCTCGGAGGTGTCGATGTTGTGGTTGTAGTAGTCGAGCCCGGCCCGCTTGAGCCTCTGCGCCTGATCGAGGTCGAGCATGCCGAGCGTCATGCAGGTTTCCATGCCAAGCGCCTTCACGCCCTCGACCATGGCGACCACCTCGTCCATGTCGCGCTCCTTGGGGCTGCGCCAGG
>NZ_RZRY01000334.1:0-6880 GCF_003998035.1 Mesorhizobium sp. M2A.F.Ca.ET.039.01.1.1
GGCAAAACATGCAATAACGTGCACAAATAAATAGGATCGTGCATGCTCACCGAAGAACGCCACCAACTCATTCGCGACCAGCTTGCGGCGGACGGAAAGGTGCTGGCCGGCGAACTCGCCAGCCGTTTTGGCGTCTCGGAAGACACCGTGCGCCGCGATCTCAGGGAGCTCGCCAAGGCCGGGCAGTTGCGCCGGGTCTATGGCGGCGCGGTCGCCTCGGCGCCCTTCGCCGCCGCCACGCTCAGCCAGCGCAGCGGACATGCGGTCGAGGAGAAGACGCGCCTGGCGAAAGCGGCAGTGGGGCTGCTCGTGGCGGGGCAGTCCCTGTTCATCGATGGCGGCACGACCAATGAAGCCATCGCCAGGGCAATCCCGCGCGATATGGAACTGACCATTGCCACCAATTCGCTGGGGGTCGCCTCGGCGCTGGTCGATCGTCCTCTGGTCGAACTGATCGTGCTCGGTGGCCGCTATGTTCCCGATCTCGGCACCTGCGTGGGCGCCGATACGCTGGCCGCCGTGGCCCAGCTTGGCGCCGATCTGTTCTTTCTGGGCTCCTGCGGTCTGGATGCCGCGCGCGGCGTCACCGCCTTCGATTCGGCCGAAGCTGAGGTGAAACGCGCCATGGCGAAAAACAGCGCCGGCATTGTCATTGCCGTCACCAACGACAAGCTTGCGACTGCTGCGCCGTATCGTGTCGCCGGCGCCGATGCGATCCGCCATCTCGTGGTGGAAAAGACCGCGCCTGCCGCCACGCTCGCCGATTTCCAAAGCCAGGGCGCGCAAATCCACTTTGCCTGAGCGGAAGCGCGCCTGTGTGAGCGCTTGCCTTGACAAAGCCGGCCTCTCATGCGCTTTTCGCGCCAATTTTCGAGCCGGGCTGGTGCCCGCAACTTCCGGACTTTGCCCATGACCACGCATCGTTACCGCAGCCACACCTGTGCCCAGTTGAGAAAGAGCGACGTCGGCAATTCCGTCCGCCTGTCGGGCTGGGTGCATCGCGTGCGCGACCATGGCGGGCTGCTCTTCATCGATTTGCGCGACCACTACGGCCTGACCCAGATCGTCGCCGATCCGGATTCGCCGGCTTTCAAAGTCGCCGAGACCGTGCGCGGCGAATGGGTGATCCGCGTCGACGGCGAGGTCAAGGCGCGGCTGCCGGAGACGGTGAACGCCAATCTGCCGACCGGCGAGATCGAGATTTTCGCGCGCGAGATCGAGGTGCTGTCGGCCGCCAAGGAACTGCCGCTGCCGGTGTTCGGCGAGCCCGAATATCCCGAGGATATCCGCCTGAAATACCGCTTCCTCGACCTGCGCCGCGAGACGCTGCACCGCAATATCGTGGCGCGGACAAAAATCATCGCCGAGATGCGCAAGCGCATGGGCGAGGTCGGCTTTACCGAATTCTCGACGCCGATCCTGACCGCGTCCTCGCCGGAAGGCGCGCGCGACTTCCTGGTGCCGTCGCGCATCCATCCCGGCACCTTCTATGCGCTGCCGCAGGCGCCGCAGCAGTACAAGCAGCTGATCATGGTGTCCGGCTTCGACCGCTATTTCCAGATCGCGCCCTGTTTCCGCGACGAGGACCCGCGAGCCGACCGGCTGCCCGGCGAATTCTACCAGCTCGACCTCGAGATGAGCTTCGTCGAGCAGGACGACGTGCTCTCCACCATGGAGCCGGTGCTTCGCGGCGTCTTCGAAACCTTCGCCAACGGCAAGCCGGTAACCCAGAAATTCCGCCGTATTCCATATGACGAGGCGATGCGCACCTATGGATCCGACAAGCCGGACCTGCGCAACCCGATCGAGATGCAGGCGGTCTCGGATCATTTCCGCGATTCCGGCTTCAAGGTCTTTGCCAACATCCTGGCCAACGATGCGAAGGCCGAGGTCTGGGCCATTCCGGCCAAGACCGGCGGCAGCCGTGCCTTCTGCGATCGCATGAATTCCTGGGCGCAGGGCGAGGGCCAGCCAGGTCTCGGCTATATCTTCTGGCGCAAGGAAGGCGAAAAACTCGAAGGCGCCGGTCCGATTGCCAAGAACATCGGCGAGGAGCGCACCGAGGCGATCCGCCAGCAACTCGGCCTTGCCGATGGCGATGCCGCCTTCTTCGTCGCGGGCGATCCGAAGAAGTTCGTCACCTTCGCGGGCGCTGCGCGCACCCGCGCCGGCGAGGAGCTGAACCTCGTCGACCGCGAGCGCTTCGAGCTGTGCTGGATCGTCGACTTCCCGTTCTTCGAATGGAACGAGGATGAGAAGAAGATCGATTTCGCCCACAACCCGTTCTCCATGCCGCAGGGCGGCATTGACGCGCTGAACGGCCAGGAGCCGCTCGGCATCAAGGCGTTCCAGTACGACATGGTCTGCAACGGCTTCGAGATCGCGTCGGGCGGCATCCGCAACCATCTGCCGGAAACCATGGTCAAGGCTTTCGAGATGGTCGGTCTGGATCGCGCGACTGTGGAAGAGCGCTTCGGCGGCCTCTATCGCGCCTTCCAGTATGGCGCGCCGCCGCATGGCGGCATGGCGGCCGGCGTCGACCGCATCGTCATGCTGCTCGTGGGGGCCAAGAACCTGCGCGAGATCACCATGTTCCCGATGAACCAGCAGGCCTATGACCTCTTGATGAACGCGCCGTCCGAAGCGACCCCGCAACAGCTGCGCGAGCTGTCGCTGCGCGTCTCGGTTACGAAGAAGGAAGGCTAGGACTCCCAGCCAAGCCTTTCTTTCCTCTTAAGAAATCGGCCGACAAAAAAGCCCGGCATCACTGCCGGGCTTTCGTTTGGAGCTGACGTGTTCGATCAGTCCTGGTTCGCCTTGACCTTGACGCCGAGCGTCTTGGGCAGGTCGAGCGGGTTGGACATGGCGCCGGCCATGATCAGCGCGAACGGTACCGACGACGGAGGCTCGGCCGAGATTTCCAGGCTCTTCGGATCGTCGAGGAAGGTGTTGACCGCCGACGAGACTTCCGCCGTCAGCTCGGGATTGTTGAGCTGCGCCATGCCGAACGGCACGATCGCCTTGGCCTGGTTGGCGACATCCTTGGCCGACATGCCCTGCTGCTTGCCGACATAGTCGAGCACCTTGCCGGTGAGCGAATCGTCCTCGAAACGCACCGAGGCGCCGTTGAAGGAAAGCTGCTGCATCAGTCCGAGCATGGCCATGCCTTGCGCGGAATTGTCCGCGCCTTCCGGCTGCGAGGCGAGCTGCTTCTGCATCGCCTGCATCGACTTGATGAAATCGACCGTGTAGCCGCCGAGGTTGAAGGTCATGCCGAGCGTGCCGGCATTCTCGACCGAGATGTCATATTTCGACAGCTCCATCTTGCCGTCGCTCGGCTGCCATGTGCCGGCCATGGCAATGTTGCCCGAGATGTTCTGGTAGCCGAGCGCCTCGATCGCTTCCTTCGACTTGGGGTCGTCGATCAGCGACAGGTCGGCGGTGAATTTTTCGGTGTTGGCGGTGAAGTCCATCGCCTTGCCGTCGGCCGGCGGGGTGATCTGGACCGCAAGCCCGTCCATCGCGAAGGCCGTCTTGTCGCCGACCTTGACCGTCATGTTGGAGAGCTCCGCCGATTTGTACATCATCAGCGAGCCGAGCGGATCGGTGCTGCCTTCGGCCGGGACCTTCATGTCGTGGATGATCACCGGGCTGAGGTCGAGCGTCACGCCGTCCTTGCTGTGTTCGAAGGGCGAGGTCGAGACAGTGGCGATCGCATAGCCGCCATTGGCCTCGGTGACCCCTTCCAGCTTTACGTCGCCGATCGGCAGCGCTTCCTTCTCGGCCGCCGGCTTGATGGAAACACCCTGCAGCACGGCGTTCGAATCGTCGCCCGAGACACCGGTCCAGGAAATCTCGACGCCCTGGGCGGCAAGGGCTGCCTTGATACGCTCGGCCACCGCCGGATCGGCGGCGAAGGCCGCATTGAGAGGCAGCGTCAGCAGAAAGGTCGAAAAAGCCAGTTTCTTGAGCGTCGAGCGTTGGATTGTCATGGCGAGTTCCCTGTCCTGATTTGGCTATGATGAAAATTGTTCTGACACCTGCTCCATCACCATTCCGTGACGAACGGGACGGGAAGAAGGCATTTTCCGGCAGATGTGTCGAAAATGGCGACGAAAAGCAAACGCCGGCCGGCAGTCATTGCGCGATGCGGTGAATTTGTCATGAAGATCGCGGCTTTCCTCCGCCAGCGCGTTGCATGCCAGATAGAGGCCGCGTGTAACGAGTTGATGTTGGCCGGCCTCATGGTGCCGTCGCGGCCTGTTGCAGATCGGTGGCAAATTGCAGCCGCCTCCCGGGCGCTTCCGTGAAGCCCTTCACATCGCCGGTTGTGTGTTCGTAGCCGCGACCAAAGCGCCGATGTTCACGCGACGCTTGCCGCGAATCACCCGCTCGGCTAGTCCAAAACCATGGGAAAGAGGCTTTTGCCGCCCGATGACAATGGCGGCGGCGACAAAATCGAACCGGTCGATCTGAAGGAAGCGCTTGAGCGGCGCTATCTCGCTTACGCGCTGTCGACCATCATGCACCGGGCACTGCCGGATGTGCGCGACGGACTGAAACCGGTCCATCGCCGCATCATGCATGCCATGCGGCTGCTCAGGCTCAACCCCGATCAGGGTTTCGCCAAATGCGCCCGCATCGTCGGCGACGTGATGGGCAAGTTCCATCCGCATGGCGACCAATCGATCTACGACGCGCTGGTGCGCCTGGCGCAGGATTTCTCGATGCGCTACCCGCTGGTCGACGGGCAGGGCAATTTCGGCAACATCGACGGCGATAACGCCGCCGCCATGCGCTACACCGAAGCGCGCATGACGGAGGTGGCGAGCGAGCTGCTTGCCGGCATCAATGAAGACGCCGTCGATTTCCGCCCGACCTACAATGAAGAGGACGAGGAGCCGTCCGTTCTGCCGGGCGCCTTCCCGAACCTGCTCGCCAACGGCTCCTCGGGCATTGCCGTCGGCATGGCGACCTCGATCCCGCCGCACAACGCCGCCGAACTCTGCGACGCCGCTCTCCATCTGATCGAACATCCGGAAGCGCCGGTGGCGAAGCTGATGGATTTCGTCCAGGGGCCGGATTTCCCAACCGGCGGCATCATCGTCGACAGCCGCGCCTCGATCCTCGAAGCCTATGAGACGGGCCGCGGCGGTTTTCGCGTGCGCTCGAAATGGGGGCAGGAGGATCAGGGCAGGGGCACCTGGAGCATCGTCGTCACCGAAATCCCTTACGGCGTGCAGAAGGCCAGGCTGATTGAGAAGATCGCCGAGCTCTTGATGGCGCGCAAGCTGCCGCTGCTCGAAGACATCCGCGACGAGAGCGCCGAGGACATCCGCATCGTGCTGGTGCCGAAGAGCCGCACCGTGGATCCCGGCCTGCTGATGGAATCGCTGTTCAAGCTCACCGAGCTCGAAAGCCGCTTCCCGCTCAACATGAACGTACTGTCGCGCGGCAAGGTGCCGAACGTGCTCTCGCTGAAAGGCGTGCTGAAGGAGTGGCTGGACCACCGTCGCGACGTTCTGGTCCGCCGCTCGAAATACCGGCTGGGCGAGATCGAGAAGCGGCTGGAAATCCTTGCCGGTTACCTGATCGCCTATCTGAACATCGACGAGGTGATCAGGATCATCCGCGAGGAGGATGAGCCCAAGCAGGTGATGATGGCCCGCTGGTCGCTCACCGACAACCAGGCCGAAGCCATCCTCAACATGCGCCTGCGCGCCTTGCGCAAGCTGGAAGAGATCGAGATCCGCAAGGAGTTCGACGGGCTCACCGCGGAGAAGAAGCAGATCGAGGCGCTGCTCGCGTCCGACGCCAAGCAATGGGCGACGATCAAGTGGGAAGTCACGCAGCTTCGCGACAAGTTCGGCCCCGAGACCGAGCTCGGCAAGCGCCGCACCCAGTTCGCCGACGCGCCGGAGCACGATCTCACCGACATCGCGCATGCCATGATTGAACGCGAGCCGGTCACGGTCGTCGTCTCGGAAAAGGGCTGGCTGCGCGCCATGAAGGGCCACCTGACAGATTACTCGCAGCTCGCCTTCAAGGAAGGCGATAGCCTGAAGCTGGCCTTCCATGCCCAGACCACGGACAAGATCCTGGTCTTCACCACTGGCGGCAAGTTCTACACCATCGGCGCCGACCGGCTGCCGGGCGGGCGCGGCCATGGCGAGCCGATCCGCATCATCGTGGACATGGAGAACGACCAGGACATCGTCACCGCTTTTGTCCATGATCCGAAGCGCAAGCTGCTGCTGGTATCCTATGACGCCAACGGCTTCATCGTTTCGGAGGAAGAGGTCGTCGCCAACACCCGCAAGGGCAAGCAGGTCATGAACGTCAAGGCGCCGGATGAGGCCAAGCGCTGCATTCCGGTGGCGGGCGACCACCTCGCCATTGTCGGCGAGAACCGCAAGATGCTGGTCTTCCCGCTCACCGAAATCCCGGAAATGGCCCGCGGCAAGGGCGTGCGCCTGCAGAAATACAAGGACGGCGGCGTGCTGGACTTGAAGACGTTCACACTGGAGACCGGGCTCTCCTGGCAGGATTCGGCCGACCGCACCTTCACCAAGTCGCGCGAGGAGCTCGCCGAGTGGATCGGTACCCGCGCCGCCGCCGGCCGCATGGTGCCGAAGGGCTTCCCGCGGACGGGGAAGTTCGGGTAGCGCAGCGCTAATCTCCCCCCTCGAGGGGGAGATGTCGCCGAAGGCGACAGAGGCGGTCGCCGCGCGTGAAGCGCCAACCTTCTCTGTTGGCGAACGGCGCCAGCGCTCCACGCGCGGCGACCCCCTCTGGCCTGCCGGCCATCTCCCCCTCAAGGGGGGAGATTCCTAGACATTTGGACTATCGTCACGATTGCTGCACTATGATGGTGCATAAG
>NZ_RZRY01000335.1:0-6878 GCF_003998035.1 Mesorhizobium sp. M2A.F.Ca.ET.039.01.1.1
CGCCAGGCCCGTTCGTCCCCAAGTCACCAACCCCATGCCCCAACTCCAGATTTTCAGGCTCGTAGCTGGCTGGCCAATGGCTCGCTCGCATTTTTGATCACGTCCGGCGTCTTAAATGTTGACTCATTTAGTCCGGTAATGCACTGACTAGTAAACATGATTATTCGAGTCAAGAATTGAATGCATTTTATGAGGCTGCGGCCACGGTGGCCGTCAGAGGAAAGGGACCTACCCGATGAACACGCACAATCCCAACGATTTCCGCTATCGCGTCCGCCGCCCGGAAGAGACGCAGATGCGTTACGAACGCGTGCCGCTGGCGGTGAGGACGCTCTCCAGCAACACGCTGTTCCAGGGCGAGCATGAGATCGGCATCGAGCATCACGGCGCGCTCTACCGCCTGAAGATCACCCGCCAGGGCAAGCTGATCCTCAACAAGTGACCGCCGTCGGCGGGCGATAGACGCACATCAGGCAATACAGGTGGACGATATGGACCAGCGCGTTAAGCCGTCGCCGGAGGAAATCCGGCGGGCGCGAGAAGAAAATCCGAAAATGCGGGAGCGCGATCTCTCGGCGCAATTGGGCATTTCGGAAGCGGAACTGGTCGCGGCGCATTGCGGCATCGGCGCGGTGCGAGTCGAGCCGCGCGTCAACGACCTTCTGACCGGCCTCGAGGCGGTCGGCGAGGTGATGGCGCTGACCCGCAACGAAAGCGCCGTGCACGAGAAGATCGGCGTGTACGACAAGGTCGTCACCGGCAACCACAACGCCATGGTGCTTGGCGAAAACATCGACCTACGCATCTTCCCGAAGGTCTGGGCGCATGGCTTTGCCGTCGAGAAGCGCGAGGGTGACGAAATCCGCCGCAGCCTGCAGTTCTTCGACGCAGCGGGCGAGGCGGTGCACAAGGTGCATCTGAAGCCCGCATCCAGCCTCTATGCCTACCAGAAGCTGGTGGCGAGCCTCGAATCGTCGAACCAGGAGCCGACCGTCGCGATCCTCCCAAGCGCCGCGGAAGGGGAGGGCGAGGCGCAGGGTTCGGTCGCCTCGATCGGCGACCTACGCGACCGCTGGAGCCGGTTGACAGATGTGCATCAGTTCTTCGGCATGCTGAAGACGCTGAAGCTCAGCCGTCGCGAGCGGTGCGTATGGTGGGGCAGGACTATGCCTGGCTGCTCGACAATGATGCGGTAAGCGCCATGTTCCATCACGCCGCTGCAGGCGGGATGCCGATCATGTGCTTCGTGGGCAACCGCGGCTGCATCCAGATCCATTCCGGCCCGATCAAGTCGGTCAAGCCGATGGGACCATGGATCAATGTGCTCGACGAGACCTTCCACCTGCATCTGAGGACCGACCACATCCACGAAGTCTGGGCGGTGCGCAAGCCGACCAAGGACGGCCATGTCACCTCGCTGGAGGCCTACGATGCCAATGGCAGCATGATCATCCAGTTCTTCGGCAAGCGCCATGAAGGCGAACGCGAGCGGGAAGACTGGCGTTTCCTGGCCGAGAACCTACCGCGCATTCCCAGCCCCACCGCTGCATAAGGTAGGACCCAATGCGCTTTGTTCTCAGTTTCCGCGCGGCCCTTACGCCGATGCTCGGTGTCCTGCTTGCCCTCGCTATGCAGCCTGCCAAGGCGGAAGAAGGCACGACCGTCTTTTCGGACACCTCGCGGATCGCCTCCATAGGCGGCTCGATCACCGAGATCCTCTACGCGCTCGGCGAGGAGGGCCGTCTCGTGGCCCGCGATTCGACCAGCACCTATCCCGAGGCGGCGGCGAAGCTGCCGGATGTCGGTTACATGCGCGCGCTGTCGCCCGAGGGTGTCCTGTCGGTCAATCCGACCGGAATCCTGGCGCTGCAGGGCAGCGGCCCGAAAGAAGCGGTCGACGTGCTGAAGAAATCAAGCGTGCCTTTCATCGAGGTGCCGGATCACTTCAACCATGAGGGCATCCTCGAAAATATCCGCATCGTCGGCAAGGCGCTGGGCGTCGAGGCCAAGGCCGAGAAGCTCGCCGCTGAGACGGACGCGAAGCTGACGGCCGCCGAAAGGCAGACGGCCTCGATCAAGGACCGCAAGCGCGTGCTGTTCGTGCTGTCGACCCAAGGCGGCAAGATCCTTGCAGCCGGCAGCGACACCGCGGCCGACGGCATCATCAAGCTTGCCGGTGCGGTCAACGCGGTCGAGGGTTTTTCCGGTTACAAGGGGATGACGGATGAGGCGATCGTCAGCGCCAAGCCGGATGTCATCCTGACGATGAAAGGCGGCGGGCCGCCGATCTCGGAAGACGAGCTGTTCGCCAATCCTGCCGTCGCCTCGACACCGGCTGGCACGAACCGCAAGATGATCAACATGGACGGCGGCTATCTGCTCGGCTTCGGCCCGCGCACGGCGGAGGCGATCCACGATCTCGCTGTTTCGATCTATGGCAACCAGGTCACGGACTGAGCGGCGGTGGCCGAACAGTCCATAGCAGGTGTGGGCAGGGTGATGGCGGCCGAGGGCGATCGCTCGGCGCGGGCAAGGGTCGTCATCGCGCTCCTGTGCCTGGCGCTGACCCTTTCGGTGTTCCTGTCACTGACGTCGGGCGCTTCGGATGCGTCCGCCGTTCGCGTCATTCGCGACTGGTTCACCGGGGCCGCTCCGGGGGATGCGGCGCTTGCCGCGCGCGACCAGCTGATCGTCTATGACATCCGCATGCCGCGCGTGCTGCTCGGCGTGCTGATCGGCGCCGCGCTCGCCGTCTGCGGCGCGGTGATGCAGGGCCTGTTCCGCAATCCGCTTGCCGATCCCGGTTTGGTCGGCGTTTCCGCCGGCTCCAGCCTCGGCGCTGTGGCGATCATCGTGCTCGGCACCACATGGCTTGCGCCCTTCACGCTCGCATTCGGCACGCTTGCGCTGCCGCTCGCGGCGTTCTTTGGCGGGCTCGCGGTGACGTTGCTGCTTTATGCCATCGCCACGCGCCAGGGACGGACCTCAGTCGCCACGATGCTGCTTGCCGGCATCGCCATCAGCGCCCTTGCCATGGCGCTGACAGGTGTCCTCATCTTCATGGCCGACGACCGGCAGCTGCGCGACGTGACCTTCTGGCAGCTCGGCTCGCTGGCCGGCGCGACATGGCCGAAGATCGGCACCGTCGGGCCGGTGATCATCCTGGCGCTGGCCGCGATGCCATTCCTGTCGCGCGGCCTCAACGCGCTGGCGTTGGGCGAGGCGACCGCAGGCCATCTCGGCATCCCGGTGCAGCGGTTGAAATACATCGCGATAGTCGGGGTGTCGGCGGCGGTCGGCGCTTCGGTCGCCGTCAGCGGCGGCATCGGTTTCATCGGCATCGTCGTGCCGCATGTCCTGCGGTTGGCGATCGGACCGGACAACCGCTATTTGCTGCCGGCCTCGGCGCTGCTCGGCGCATCGCTGCTGCTTATTGCCGACGCGGTCGCCCGCACCATCGTCGCGCCGGCCGAGCTGCCGATCGGGATCGTCACGGCGGTCGCCGGCGCGCCGTTCTTCCTGTGGATACTGCTGCGCAAGCGCGGCGTCATTGATCTGTGAGCTTGCCATGATCGAAGCGCGCGACATCTCCGTGACGATCGGCGGCAAGCGCATCGTCTCGCATGTCGATTTCGCGGCGCGGCCCGGCGAGGTCTCGGCGATCGTGGGGCCGAACGGGTCCGGCAAGACGACCTTGCTCAAGGCGCTGACCGGCGAGCTCGCTTATACCGGCACCGCCACGCTCAACGGCCGCGACCTGTCCGCCATGAAGCCGGTCGAGGCGGCGACGCTGCGCGCGGTGCTGCCGCAGGCCACGGCGCTGTCCTTCCCATTCACGGTGCGCGAGATCGTGCGCCTCGGCCTGATCGGCGGGCGCTCGGGCGTGCTGCCTGGCGAGGATGCGCGTTTGCCCGAGCGGGCGCTGGCGCGCGTCGACCTCGACGGCTTTGCCGGCCGCTTCTACCAGGAGCTTTCAGGCGGCGAGCAGCAGCGCGTGCAGCTTGCCCGCGTGCTCTGCCAGGTCTGGGCGCCGGTGCTCGAAGGGCGGCCGCGCTATCTCTTCCTCGACGAGCCGGTCTCCAGCCTCGACGTGAAGCACCAGCTCATCATCATGAACATCGCCCGCGATTTCGCCCGGCGCGGCGGCGGCGTGGTGGCGATCCTGCACGACCTCAATCTGACGGCGATGTATGCCGACCGGATTTTCGTGCTCTCTCGTGGCAAACTGGCGGCCGCCGGTGCACCGGCGGATGTGCTGAACGATGAACTGATCGAGAAGGTGTTCGACTGCAGGCTGAAGGTCGGCGCGCTACCCGAAGGAAGCATGCCGTTCGTGTTGCCGCAGTCCGCCGCCTAGGCTGCAGGGGCGCGCTGCTCCAGCAGGTCGATGCCCAGCAGGTGGCGCACATTCGGGCGCGCGGCGATCAGGTCGGCGATCGTGTAGCGGGAAAGCACGGCGAAGAAGGCGTTGAGCGCCTCGCGCAGCGCCGAATTCAGGGCGCAGCTGTCGACCAGCGGGCATTCGGCGGCGTCGTTCTCGAAGCACTCGGCCATGGCGAAGCTCTCTTCGGTGACGCGCACGACATCGAACAGGCTGATCTGCTCGGCCGGGCGGCCGAGCCTGACACCGCCGTTCCTGCCGCGCACGGTTTCGACAAGGCCGGCCTCGACCAGCGGCTGCAGGATCTTGAACAGGAAGAGTTCCGACACCGAATAGGCGGCGGCGATCTCGGGGATGCGGCTCAGCCTGTCGGTATTTGCGGCGCAATACATCAGGATGCGCATCGCATAATTGGTCTGGCGCGTGAGCCGCATGGTATCCTCGCGAAATATTAGCTTAAGCCGAATATGGCCCATAGTTTGGAACAATTCCAGACTGGACTGGCACATAGCTGAATAATCGTGTCAACTTTTTGTGCGGGCCGGGCGGATGGCGGCCCGATTTGCCCTCCTGTGCTTCGGGCGAGCGTTTCGCGGGCGCAGGCATAAAGCGCGTCGCGCTGAAGCGGATTCAGGCGACGCGCTTTAAGTCTTTGTTTTTATGCATGTCGTTTTCCCAGAACCGCTGCGCACCTTTGGGCGACATGCACTAGATAGAGGCGGGTGCAAACAGGAAACGGCCTTTTCATGTCTAAATCAGCTCCGGCTCTCGCGCCGGTTCGATTCGACGCAGACGCGCAGGCAAAGCTCTCGGCGCTGCGGCGGACCAAATTCATCGCCGCGGCCGCGCTCGCGCTGTGCATCCTTGTCTTCGCGCTGGCGAAGTCCTTCCAGGCTGCCTATCCGTGGCTCGGCTTCGTCGCGGCCTTCGCCGAGGCGGCGACGATCGGCGGCATCGCCGACTGGTATGCCGTGGTGGCGCTGTTCAGGCGGCCGCTCGGGCTGCCGATCCCGCACACCGCCATCATCCCGGAGAACCAGCACCGCATCGCCGACAATCTCGGCCGCTTCATCGAGGCCAATTTCCTGGCGCCGGAGCCGGTGCGCGAAAAGCTCGCCGAGGTCGACTTCGCCGCCCTGGTCGCCGACTGGCTGGCCGACGCCGAGCGCGCCGCCGGCCTGTCGCGGTTCGTCGCGCGGCTGGTGCCGCAGACATTGACCGCGGTGGAGCAATCCGGGCTGCGCGGCTTCGTCACCAGCCGCATGCTGGAGCAGATCGAAAAGGTGCCGCTGGCGCCTTTGGCCGCCGACCTTCTGTCGGCGCTGACCGACGACCGCCGCCATCAAAAGCTGTTCGATGAGTTCACGCGGGTGGTCGGCCGTTTCCTCAAGGACGAGCAGGCGCTGGCGACGATGCGCGAGAAGATCCGCGAGGAATTGCCGTCGCTGTTCAACCTGTTTCGTGCCGATACCTATCTGTTGAAGAAGATCGTCGCCTCGGCGGGCTCGCTGCTGGATGAGGTCAGGGCCGATCCCGATCATCCGATGCGCGCCGAATTCGATCGTTTCGCGCTGGGCTTCATCGAGCGGCTCAGGACCTCGAAGCAATATGCAAGGCGCGCCGAGAAGCTGAAGCGCGATTTTCTCGGCCGCCCGGAGGTGAGGACGCTCGCCGGCGATGCGTGGGCGAGCCTGCGCCTGTTCATCGAGCAGGACGTCAATGCGCCGAGTTCGACGATACGCGAGCACCTCGCGAACATGTTCGTCGAAGTCGGCCGGCATCTGGCCGACGACGCGCAGATCAGGGCTGACATGAACCAGGGCTTTGTCGTGGCGCTGGCCTCGTTTGTCGAGAGCCAGAAAAGCGGGGTATCGACATTCATCGCCGACCAGGTCAAGCGCTGGGACCTGGCGCAGCTGACTCGGCTGATCGAGACGAATATCGGCAAGGATCTGCAATATATCCGCTTCAACGGCATGATCATCGGCGGGCTGGCCGGCTTGGCGCTCTATACGGCGGAGCGGCTGTTTCTGGTCAATTGACGCGGGCCTAACTGGCACTATTCTCCTGCTGGCACGCCGCAAGGGCAGCAAAACGGGAGGCAGGGCATGGCAAAACAACCGGAATCCGACTCGTTCTTCGACATGTTCAGCAGGTTCGGCCGCGACCTGAAACTGCCGAATGTCGATGTCCAGGCGATCCTCGATCATCATCGCAAGAACCTCGAAGCTCTCGAGAAGTCGGCGAAGGCAAGTGCGGCCGGCGCCTCCTCGGTGCTGGCGAGGCAGCATGAGATGGTGCAGAATGCCATCAACGAGGTTACGCGGATGGCGCAGAACTACCAGGCGCCCGGCAACCCGCAGGACCTGATGAGCAAGCAGGCTGAATTTGCCCGTAAGTCGTTCGAGACGACGCTGAAGAACGCCAGCGAAGTGGCTGACCTTGTACGGAAATCCAGCACCGAATCGGTCGAGATTCTGCGCGACCGGATCAGGGA
>NZ_RZRY01000336.1:0-6867 GCF_003998035.1 Mesorhizobium sp. M2A.F.Ca.ET.039.01.1.1
GTACCGCACGAGGCGGAACAGGAAAGCGCGGAAGAACGAAACCAAAGGCTGGCGCGGATCGAGCTGCGCCGGCGGCAGAACCAAGCCGATGCCGCGACCCGGGCGGACAGCCAGGCTGATTTCCGCGAGAAGGAACGCAACAAGGCGCGCGGCATCTATCGGCCGCTGGCGCCGCTGCGCACGTCATCGTTGTCGTTCGGCCGCTTCTATCTCGGCCGGCGCTGCGCCGGCTATCCGGATGCCACCTGGCTGCGCGTCGGGTCCGACGTCACCTACTGGCACGGCCAGGACGAGCGCGGCGCTCCGATCGCGCTCTATTCCGGTCCGGCGATGGTAGCGCCCTTCATCGGCCCCGGCTTCGAGCTGATCGGCTGCCACATCACCTGGATCGACCTCGACCGTGCGCCGAAGTATCGACCGATCCTGTATGGGCTGACCAAGGAAGGGGAGAAAGCCGGGCTCGTGCCGTGGGCATTCGGCGATCCGGCACCATCGGCCGACGATCTCTCCGCCGGCCTCTACGAGCAGCTCGCAACCAAGAAGATGCGCGGCTCGAAGAAGGGCGCGCTGATCCCGATCGCCGGACATCCGGAAGCGCATCGCTGGGTCGGCGGCGAGGGGATCGAGAACGGCGTCGCCTTCGGCGAATGGGAGGGCTGGCGCGACGACAGCTTCTATTTCGCCGCCGGCGATCTCGGCAACCTGTCAGGCCCGGCCGAGGCCTCGTCGCGTTTCATGCACCCGACGCTGAAGAAACCCGACGTCAGAGGCGTGATGCGCCCGGTGATGATCGCGGGCTCGAAACCAAAGATCGACCAAGCGCCGGACGATGCGATGTGGGTCGGCGACCATGTCGACGAGCTCGTGCTGCTCGCCGACGGCGATTCCGAGCGGGTGATGACGGCGGCCGCGATGGCCCGGGCACGCAAGCGGCATCAGCGGCCCGAAGGTGAGCTGCAGAGGCTGATCCCGATCATCTGGCCGCGTTCTGGCTACGATTTTTCAAAAATGGCGGCGGAAGCCGAAGCGGGGACCTGAGTGGCAAAAAAGAAGAAGACTGGCATGCCCGACGAGGTCGCGGCCGTGCTCAAGGAAGCCCAGCGCCAGGCGGCCGCCTATGGCGACCCCGCACCCCTTTCCGGTGATGGCGTGACTGGTGCAGGTGATGACGAGGATGGCGAGCCCGGCACCGCGCCGAAGGATTTGAGCCAGGTCGACTGCAATATCGTGCGCCATTGCGCCGGCCTCGACCATTCCGACACGGACAACGCCGAAAGGCTACTCGCCCATTTCGGCGAGGACCTTTTAGTGCGCGCGCAATCCAAGGCCAGGCGGGCAGCCTTTGCAGTCTGGACCGGTACGCATTGGGATATCGAGACTGGCGAGCCCCGTGCCTTGGCGATCGCCCAGAATGTCGGCGGCCGCATCGCACTCGAGGTCGATTTCATCGAGCCGACCGAGGCGGAACGGCATGCGATCGAGAGCGGGCTGAAGGCCTGCAAGATCGCCGAGGAAGAGCGGACGCCCGCGCAGAAGCGGCTGGCGAAGCTGGCGGAAGCCGCGCAGGCGAATGTCGCCCGGCGGGTCAGCCGGCGAATGACCCATGCCGTGTCGTCGAAGAACAAGGCCAAGCTCGAAGCCATGCTTGCCTGCGCTGCGCCGCACATCCAGCGCGGCCCCGACGAGTTCAATGCCGACCCGCTGAAGGTTGCGCTGGCAAGCCACACGCTCTGCTTTCGCCGTACCCGCAAGCGTGTGCGCAATCCTGCCTATGACGATCCCGACGACAATCGCGAGGACGTGCCCGAATTCATCGAAGTGCCCGATGCCGAGCTGAAAGTCGTGGAAGGGCATCGACGCCAGGACATGATTACGCAGCGCGTGCCGGTGGAATACGACGCGCAAGCGACATGCCCGAAATGGGACGAGTTCGTACGCGACAAGCTGCCGATCGACGCCGTGCGCCGCATGGTGCAGGTGGCATCAGGCCTGGGGCTGGTCGGGCTGACGGTTCAAAAGCTGTTCTTCCACTACGGCAAGGGCGCCAACGGCAAATCCGTCTACATGGAAACGCTTTGCCGGCTGCTGGGCGAGGTGTCGGTCACGCTGCCTTCGGAGTCCTTCATCGGCGAAGGCAAGGCCGGCGGTGCGGCCAATCCCGATATGGCGCGGCTCTATGGCCGGCGTTTCCTACGCGTGAAGGAACTGCCTGAGGGCGAGGATCTGCGCGAGAACCTGGTCAAGGATCTGACCGGCGGCGAGCATTTCACCGTGCGCGACCTGTTCGAGGGCTATTTCGATTTCCGGCCGGTCTTCACCGGCCATATGTCGGGCAACGGCTATCCGCGCATCTCGGGCACGGACAACGGCATCTGGCGGCGCATGGCCGTCATCCACTGGTCGAAGATAATCGCCGAGGCGGACCAGCGCGAGTTCGAGGAGGTGGTCTCGGAATTCGTGCCGGAATATCCGGGCATCCTGAACTGGCTGATCGAAGGCGTGCTGATCTTCCTTCGCGAGGGGCTTGTCATCCCCGACGCCGTGCGGCTGAAGACGCAGGAGTATCGCGACGAGATGGACCGCACATCAGCTTTTTGCGCGCGCTGCGTGGTGCCCGATCCGGCGGCCGAGCTGACCGCCAAGCAGTTCTACCAGGCCTATGTCGACTTCACCGTCGACGAGGGCGGCAAGCCGATCTCGCTGACCGCGTTCGGGCTGATCATGAAGAAGAAATACGAGCGGGTGGATGGGCGCATCGTCGTCTACCGCGGCGTGCGCCTGGTCGACGTGCCGGCGTCGCGCGTACCCGACCAGGAGGTGCGATGAGCCCCGTACCCCTCCGGGACGACAGAGAGCCCGCGCGGTGGCGGCAGTCGCGGGAGTTCGCGACACGGCGCGATACCCCGGTTAACGGCGATAAGGGAAACAAAAACAAAAGCTTGCGGCAGTCTGCACCAGTTTCAACGCACGTAATGGGCGAAGAGCGGGGCGAGGGGCAACGGAGCATTATGCAATGGCTCCAAAAAACTGTCGCTGGTGTCGCGTCCACGCCCAACCCTCTGGAATCGCTCGCTTCGAGCTTTGCTCTGACTACTGCCTGACTCTCTCAAAACCATCGCGAACTGCTGCAGGAAGAAGACATGAAGACGGTAACGATTGATGAGCTGCTGACCTGGGCCTTCGTGCATGAATTGCCGAAGGGCGGCGGTGTGGAAGGGCTGGACAATCCGCATTCGGCCTGGCGTTCCTTGCAGGCCTCTTCCTGGGGCAAGATCACCGGCTTTGGCGAGCTTGGCGCGCTGATCGACGGCGGCCGCAAGGACTACGAGAATTTCTGGCTCGAGCAGGGCGAGCCGCATGAGGATGCGGTAACCGTGGGCCGTGAAGTCGCAGCGCTGGCCGGGTGCGAGGTCGTGATCCCGGCCGGGTGGAATGCTTTGGCCGATTGGCCCGATACGCAGGGCCTGGCCGAACTCCATGTGGCGAGGGCAGTCGACCGCTACGGCAGACGGTCACGCGAGCAGCGCGGCGAGGGGATTGTTTCGCTGGTCGTCGGCACCGCGATCCTCGGCCGCGAGCCGGACTGGACGGCAGAGCCGTCGAAGATCCGATTGGCTGAACGTGCCGGTCGGCCGGCCTGGTTCGTCATGAAGCGGGTGACCGACGAGAACGGCCAGACTTTCGACATCGAGGTGCATGGCTATGACGAACGCGCCAAGCGGCCGGTCAGCGGCGCCTACCGGAAATACGAATTCTCCACCGACCCGGGCGGCGACATCATGGGCAGGCTCGATTATCAGATCTGGGTCGCGACGCTGCGCCGGCTGGAGGGCGAGCTTGACACGCAGCTGACCGCGCATCGGCTGGTGTTTTCCGATCGCTCGATAACGCCTTGGCTGGATGCGGACAGGCCGGGCGTCTGGCTGGCTGACAGGGCCGCCGCAGGCCACGTGAAAAAAACTGCCTCTGTCCGTTGACGCGCGTCAGAAACTTGACCTACCCTGAACACGGTAAAAAAGAACTGGCCCCGGCGCTCCTCGCGACCGGGGCTTTTCATTTCGGAGCGCGAGCGTGGCCGGCCTGCTGGAGATCAGGTGGGCCGATTTGTCTGGGCTGAAGCGGCTGGATAACGCGCTTGGCCGCCTGAGCGACCTGCAGCGCAGCGAAGTCCTGCGCCGCGCCGTCAACCACGTCGGCGACAGGCTGCGCACCAGGCTGACACGCGCGCTGTCCAAGCAAACCGGGCTGCCCTATCGCACCATCCGCAGGGCCATCAAGGTCGAGCGCCCCACCTACGGCAAGCTCGCCTATGTCATGCGCACGCAGGGCGGCGACGTCTCGCTCAAATACTTCAAGCCGCGCGAGACGCGGGCAGGGGTGAGCGCCTCGCCCTTCAGCAAGCGCCGGCTGTTCACCGGTGATTTCACGAAGGGTGGCCGCTTTCCAAATCGCGTTACTGCCAAAGGCCTGGGCGGTCACGTCTATGCGCCTGACCGATCATCAACCAGGTGGGGCCGGCCGGTCTCGTTCGTCGACTCAGGCGTGATCATCCCCGCCGAAATGCTCAAAGGCGACACCGCCCAGGAATTCACCGAATTCGCCAATCGCGAGCTGCCGCCGAGGGTGATGCACGAGATCACCTTCATGCTCCCCGGCTTCTTCGACTGACCGGACCGGCGACCGGAACCGACCCGCAGACATTAGGGACCGTACGCCACCCCTCGACCAGAGACGGGCAGACCGGCCCCTGGGTTTTTGCCAGTCGCACCAGTGGAAAAGTTGGGTTGTCAGGGTTGTCAGCGGCTTGAAGGAAGTTGTCTGAATGCCGCCTGAAGAGACTGTGATGGCGACGCCGGCGGACGTGGCGGCGCGGGATGGCGTGACGAAACAGGCCGTCACCAAGCTCGTGCGGCGCCTGGTTGAGGAGCACGACCTTCCTGTCGAGCGCGATGCGCGCGACCGCATCATGCGCTTCTCCTTGGCGCACTATGACCATTACCGCGGCGAGTTCGCGAGTTCCGAGAAGATCGCAGCTGCGCGCAAGGATGCGCCATCGGCTCCGCCGGTCAATTCCAGCACGTCGCGCGATGAGGCGCTTCGGCAGGAAGCCTGGCTGAAGGTCGGGCGCGAGAAACTGCGCCGGCAGGAGCATATCGGCCAACTCGTGCGCGCCGACCGCATGCGTGAGGCCCTGACGGTCTGCGGCCGAGAGATCCAGTCGAGCATCGCCCGCCTGCAGAACAAGGCCGATGATATGGCGCTGGCCGTTTCACGCGAGGGTTCGCACGGCCTGCGCGTTCTGCTTCGCCAGATCGCTTTCGACCTCAACACCGAGATCGCGGACCGCCTCGCGGGCATCGTTACGCAAGCGGCCGAGCACGACGAGGCGCTCGAGGACGAAGAGCTTTGAGCATCCACATTGGCCTCGGCCATCCGGGAGCCCTGCGCCTGGCCGGCTCGGCGCTAGCGGATGCGATCAGGCCGCGGCCGCCGGCACGTTTTCGCGAGTGGCTGCCGAAGAACATCATCCTGGTCGACGGGCCAAAGAAAGGAGAATTCTGGGCGCTCGACGACGCGCCATATCTCGGCGAGATCGCCGACTGCCTCAGCATCGAGCATCCCTGCAATCTAGTTACAGTGCGCAAGTCGCAGCAGACCGGCGTGTCGATCCTCGCTCTGGCCTGGGCGCTCTACATCGCCGACACCGCGCCGGACAACACAATCTACGGCCTGCCGTCGATCGACTTCCTGCAGGACATGAACAGCCAGAAGCTGCAGCCGCTTATCGAGGTCTGGCAGAAGGAAACCGGCAAGCAAGTCATCTTTCCCGCGGTCAGCCGATCCGGCGCGGGGTCCACGATCTACGAGAAGCGCTTCGCCGGGGGTTCGCTGATGCTGGCCAACGCCAACGTGGCGACGGACCTTTCGGGCAAGACGACGCGCTACGGCGTCAAGGACGAGGTCTCGAAGTGGCAGACCCATGTCACGGGCGACGATCCGGAGACCCTGTTCTTCGGCCGCTTCACGGCCTTCCGGCGCACGAAGTCCTACAAGATCTTCGAATTGTCGACGCCAGAGATCGACACAGGCGACGAGCTCGGCGACGCGCAGGGGCACTGCCGCATCGACCGCTCTTTCAAGCGCTCCGACCAGCGTTTCTGGAACATCGCCTGCGTCGAATGCAAAGGCGAGTTCGTCCAGTCGCATGACGGTTTCCACCTCGACAGGCAGCATCCGCACAAGAGCTTCTATGTCTGCCCGCATTGCGGACATATCGTCAGCGAGACGGAGCGTGTCATCGGCGTCCGCAACGGACGCTACGTCGCGACGCTCACCGGTCCCGACCGGCATCCCGGCTTCCACGTCGACGCCTTCATCTCGCTGATGATGAGCTACGAGGCGATCGCGGAAGACATTCTCAATCAGGCCAAGCCCGGCGGGCTCGGCGAAAAGGGCATCTTCAATCTGGTTTACGGCCTTCCCGCCAAGGTGAAGGGCAACGCGCCGGAATATGAGCGGCTGATGGAGCGTCGCGAGCCCTTCGCCGAAATGAGGGTTCCGGCGGATGGCCTCATCCTGGTCGCCGGCGCCGACGTACAGCACAATGGCATCTGGGCCGTCGTCGTCGCCTTCGGCGAGGACCGGCAGAGCTGGATGCTGGGCGTGCGCTTCTTCGAAGGCACGACCGACAATCCTGGCGAGGGTGCCTGGACAAAGCTCGACGAGTTCTTCGCCAAGCCGCTCGACGACGCCTTTGGCGGCCGGCGTCGGATCGAGGCTCTCGCGGTGGACGGCGGCGACGGCGGCCGCACCAACCAGGTGCTGGAGTGGTGCCGCCGCCGTCCACCGCGAGAGCCTCGATCCGAC
>NZ_RZRY01000337.1:0-6858 GCF_003998035.1 Mesorhizobium sp. M2A.F.Ca.ET.039.01.1.1
CCTGACACGCCGAAGCGGCTGCGCGCTGCCTGCACGGTCCGGCAGAGCGCGACAATCGCCCGCGAACCCATGTGCTTTTCCTCGCACACGATCTCGGCGACGCCGCGCTCGCGAAAGTAAGCAAAAGCCTCTTCCGGGCGTTCAAGCCAGCCGGCATGACCGCTTGTCTCGGACGGCGACATCGTCGGCGGCAGGTATACCAGCCATTGCGGCGCCACCGCGAAGCGGCTCATCACCTCGAGCGCGGCCGAGGCATTTTCCTCGGCCACGACGATCCGACCTTTCAGCTCGGTCTCGATCCAGCGCCGGCCGGAGACGTCCTGGATGTCGAGCACGCCGTCAGCGTCTGCCTGAGCCGATTTTCCCCGGTTTGACGGGCCAAGAGGACGCACAGGCTCCGACCAGGTGCGGATTGCCGACACCTCGACCAGCTCGTGTTCCGGCCAGCGAAGCGCGGTCAGCTTGCCGCCGAACACACAGCCGGTGT
Source organism: Mesorhizobium sp. M2A.F.Ca.ET.039.01.1.1 (assembly GCF_003998035.1). NCBI lineage: Bacteria > Pseudomonadati > Pseudomonadota > Alphaproteobacteria > Hyphomicrobiales > Phyllobacteriaceae > Mesorhizobium > Mesorhizobium sp. M2A.F.Ca.ET.039.01.1.1. The sequence continues at coordinate 488 of NZ_RZRY01000337.1, forward strand.
CGATGCACAGCGTATTGTTGACCCACTCGGCCGACAGCATCGGCGTGTGGCCGTAGATGACCGCCGTCTTGCCGCGATAGGCGGCCGCCCAATCGGCCCGCACCGGCAGGCCGAATTCATCGATCTCGCCGGTCGTCTCGCCATAGAGCGCGAATTCGCGCACGGCGCCCGAGCCGCGTCCGACCATGTCCTCCTTGAGGCCGGCATGGGCGACCGCCAGCCGGCCGCCGTCCAGCCAGACATGGCTGCGCAGACTGTCGAGGAAGGCCGGCAGCGCCTCCTTAAGTCCGCGATCCTGGGTCTCCAGCTGGTCGATCGTTTGCTGGAGGCCGTGAGCGATCACTACCTTGCGGCCTTCCAGCCAGCGGCCAAGCTTGCGTTCGTGATTGCCCTGGACGCAGTAGGCGGTGCCGGCGGCGACCATGCTCATCGCAATGCGCAGCACGTCGGGTGTGTTGGGGCCGCGATCGACAAGATCGCCGACAAAGACTGCCTTGCGGCCTTCCGGAGGCGACACAACGACACTACGTTCGCCGCGATGCTCAGACCATGTAAGGCTGTATCCGAGTTTGCCCAGCAAGACTTGAAGCTCTTCGGCGCAGCCATGCACGTCGCCGATGATGTCGAAGGGGCCGGCGTCGTGACGCTTGTCGGTCCAAAGCGGCTGGCGCGAGACGTTCGCCGCGTCGATGCTGGCCTCACTGCCAAGTTTCCACACCTGGCGAAAGCCTTCCCGCTGCAGCCCGCCGAGACCTTTGCGGATCTCCATCGTCATGCGTTGGGCCACTCCAGCGCCGAATGGACGGTCCGGCCGCTTCGCGTTACGCGCAACGCAGACATCGACGCCGGGATCGAGCACTATCGCGACGGGCAGGGCATGCCACCTGCGCGCTAGCTCGATCCAGGCCTTGCGGTCGGCCGCCCGCACATTGGTGGCGTCGACGACAGCCAGCTTGCGGTGCTTCAGCCGCTTGCCGATGATGTCGCGCATCAATTCGAAAGCGTCGGCCGACACATCCTGATTGGTCTCGTCGTCACAGACCAGCTCTCGGCATCGGTCGGACGAGACGATCTCGGTCGGCAGGAAATGTCTGGCGGCGAAAGTCGACTTGCCGGACCCGGTCGAGCCTATCAGCACGACCAGGGCGAAATCCGGGATCTCCAGATCTGTCTTGTTGATGTCCCTCATCGGGTGAACACCGCCATCTGTGTCGGCGCGCCGAAGCTGGGATCAACATCGCCGATGCCGCTGATCGCGGGGACATAGCTGTAGGTCTCCGCGATTTTGGCCGCCCAGGCTTCGAACTCGGCACGGCTCCACTCGAAGCGATGGTCGGGGTGACGGAAGGCGCCTGCTTCCAGACCGCTGAAAAGCGCGTTGTGATCGGCGTTCGGCGTTGTCACAATCACCGTCTTCGGCGCGGCTTCGCCGAAGACGATCCGCTCGACCAGAGGCAGCCTGTCCTGGTCGAGTGCTCGATGACCTCGACCAATACAGCGACGTCGGCTTCGGCCCAGCGATTGTCGCGATAGGTCAGCGAGCCATGCAGCAGCGTGACGCGCCCTTCCGGCGGGCCGCCGGCTTCATTCAGCCTCAATCGCCTTGCCGCCCACTCGAGCTCGCGGACCGCAGGGTCCAAGCCGAACAGTTTTTGGACCCACCGCTCGCGCACCAGCCGGTCGAGCAGCTTGCCTTCGCCGCATCCCAGATCGGCGACAACCTTGCCGCCGCTCGCGCGGATGGCCTCGACGACCGCGTCCAAGCGCCGGTCGTGCAGTCGGACTGGCGCCTCGAGCGTCTCCTCAGGGGAGCGGCGGGTTTCGGCTGGCGCCTCCGAGGCCGTGGCTTCGGGGACGAGGCGCGCCAGGGCCGCCCGGGCCAAAACCGATCGGTTGCGCAAATAGCGGCGAGCGATCAGTTCCTTGGCCGGGTGGTGCTCCAGCCATCCGGCACCCCTGGATAGCAGCTTGTCGACCTCGTCGTCGCCGACCCAGTAATGCTTGGCGTCGTCCATCACCGGAATGAGCACATAGAGGTGGTTGAGCAGGTGGCTCAGCCGGCCGAGCCCCGACAATTTCAGATGGCCGTAGCGCAGCCCTCCGTTGCTGGCGCCGGCGGCCTCGATCGGGGTCAGGTCGACGGTCCAGCCCAGCGGCTCGAACAGCTGCCGCACCAACGCCTCGCCGCCGCGCAACGGCAAGGGCGCCACGACAGCCTCCAGCGGCAGATCGGTGTCGGCCAATTGCTGGCGTTCCTTGGAGATGCCGGTCATTGCCGTCCGGAGCATCTTGTTGAGCGCTACGGACAGGAAGGACGATGCTGCATAGGGCCGGTCGTTCACATACTGGTCGAGCAGCCCATCCGCCTGACCCTTGCCTCTGACCAGCCCGATCGGATCGACGTCGAGCAGGAGCGCTGCCTCGCAACGCTCGTCACTGGCCTCCGGATAGAACAGCCATGCCTTGCCGAAGGACAGCTCGGCCTCATGCAGGCGGTCCGGGTGCTTGTGCAGCAGGAAACCAAGATCCGTGGCTGGACGATGCGTGGTGGCAATAGAGAAAAACATGCACAAGCGATAACGCAGCCGATCGGAATAACCAATGGCGGCGGCAAGTTATTTCCATTCCTTTTCAGAGCAACTCGAAGTGTTGGTTACCTTCGACGCTGTCTTGCGAGTGCGAACTCGGTCAGAACGCGACCTTATCCCCGCCCTTGAGCTGCAGGATCTGCCGCGCTTCGTCGGGCGTGGCGATCGAGGCGCCGAGGCCTTCGATGATCTGGCGCACCTTGGTCACCTGCTCGGCGCTGGAGCGGGCGAGCTTGCCCTTGCCGATCCACAGCGAGTCCTCCAGGCCGACCCGCACATTGCCGCCGAGCGCAATCGCCTGCGTGGCGATCGGCAGTTGATGGCGGCCGGCGCCCAGCACCGACCAGTGATAGTCGTTGCCGAACAGGCGGTCGGCCGTGCGCTTCATGTGCGCGACGTCTTCCGGATGCGTGCCGATGCCGCCGAGGATGCCGAACACGCTCTGGACGAAGAACGGCGCCTTGACCAGGCCGCGCTCGACGAAATGCGCCAGCGTGTAGAGGTGGCCGATATCGTAGCATTCGATCTCGAAACGCGTGCCGTTGTCGGCGCAGGTTCGCAATATGTGCTCGATGTCGCCGAAAGTGTTGCGGAAGATGCGGTCGCGCGAGGATTCGAGATAGGGCCGCTCCCAATCATGCTCGAAGGTCTTGAACCGCTCCAGCATCGGGAACAGCGCGAAATTCATCGAGCCCATGTTGAGCGAGGCGACCTCGGGCGCAAAGACCTTCGCCGGCCTCACACGCTCCTCCACGCTCATCGTCGCGGCACCGCCGGTGGTGATGTTGACGACGCAGTTGGAGCGCTGCTTGATGACCTGCAGGAAAGGCGCGAAGGCCTCGGTCGATTGGTCGGGGCGGCCGTCCACCGGATTGCGCGCATGGAGATGGACGATCGCCGCACCCGCCTCGGCCGCCTCTATCGCAGCGGTGGCGATCTCTTCGGCCGTCACCGGCAGATGCGGCGACATCGATGGCGTATGGATCGAGCCCGTGACCGCGCAGGTGATGATGATCTTGTTCCGGTTCGCCACTTTTGATGCCTCAATCTCTTCGCTCTTTGACCTCGCCTATTTGACCGCGCCTTGCGTGATGCCGGAAATGAACTGCTTCGACAGCACGATATAGAGCACGGTAATCGGCAGCGCCGCCAGTGTCAGCCCGGTGAACAGCACCCCCCAGTCGGTGGTGAATTCGCCGACGAACACGGTCAGCCCTTGCGGCAGTGTCTTCAAATTGTCGGAGGTGATCAGGACCAGCGGAAAGAAGAAGTCGTTCCAGATCGGCACCGCGTTCTGGATCGCCACGATGACCAGCGCCGGCCGCGCCAGCGGCAGCATGATCGACCACATGATGCGAAGCTCGCTGGCGCCGTCCATGCGGGCGGATTCTTCCAGCTCGCGCGGCAGAGTGCGCAGGAAGCCGGTCATGATGAAGACGGCCGAAGGGATGCCCATCGCCACATAGACCAGCACCAGCCCGAAATAGCTGTCGACGAGGCCGAGCGTGTCGAGCTGGATGAACAGCGGAATGATCGCCAGCTTCAGCGGCACAGTCATGCCGCTCAGGAAGAACATCAGCACCAGCGAGCTCAGCCGGAACCGGTAGCGGGCGATGGCGTAGCCGGCGAGTGTGCTGAACATCAGGATCAGCGCGACCGAGGCGGCGGTGATGCCGACCGAGTTCGCCAGATAGCGGACGAAATTGGTCTCGGTCCAGACCTTCTCCAGATTGGCGGTCGAGAAATGCGTCGGCAGCGAAAGCGGCGAGGAAAAGATCTCGGCGTTGGTCTTGAACGACGAGGCCACCATGACGAACAGCGGATAGATCATGATGACGGCATTGACCGCCAGCAAGAGCTGGATGGCGCCGTTCCTGATCGTCTCGCCGCGATCCCTCACTGCTCGATCTCGCGGCGGCGCAGGTAGCGCAGGGCGATTGCCGTGACGCCGGCGACGAAGATGAACATCAGAACCGCCAGCGCGCTGCCCTGGCCGAAATCCTGGATGCCGGTGGTCGTGCTGCCGAAGGCCGTGCGGTAAAAATAGAGGCCGAGCACGTCGGTCGAGCCGCCCGGCGAACCGGTCAGGCCGGCCATGACATAGGGGATCTCGAACCAGTTGAAGCTGCCGATGAAGGTCAGGATGGTGACGATGGTGACGCTGGGCGCGATCAACGGCCAGACGATGTTGGTCATCAGCGCGTAGTCGCCGGCGCCGTCGAGGCGAGCGGCTTCCAGCACGTCCTTGCTGATGCGCTGCATACCGGCAAGCAGCACCAGCGTCGGGAAGCCCAGCCAGTGCCAGATGTTGGCGAAGAGGATGCTGCCGAGCGCGGTATTTTCGTTGCCGAGCCACGGAATGACGCCGATGCCGACCAGGCCGAGCAGCTGGTTCACCAGCCCGAACAGCGGATGCAGGAACAGCTTCCACAGAAAGCCGACGATCACCGCCGACAGCACCACCGGCAGGAAGACGATGACCTGATGGACGCGATGGCCCGGCAAGGCCTTGAGCAGCGCGAAGGCGATCAGAAAGGCGGTGCCGTTCTCGAAGACCATCAGCGCCAGGAAGGCGATGACATTGTGCTTGAACGCATTCCAGGTCCAGTCGCTATAGGGCTTTTCGAACAGGACTTGGCGGAAGTTTTCGAGCCCGATGAAGCCGGATGGCCTGAGCCCGTTGAACTCATAGAAGGCGAAGCGGAAGGCCGACAAAAGCGGCCATAGCACGAACAGCACCATGACCAGCAGCGCCGGCGTCAGCAGCGCGGCAATCCAGAGCGACCGGCGCCATGCAAAAGGTTTCGCTGTGTGGCGCCAGCCGTCTGCCATCTCATTTGCCCTGGAACGGCTTGTACCATTTGGCGAGGCCGTCGGTGAGGTCGGCGGCAAGCTGGTCCGGCGTGATCGACCCCGACATCATCTTGGTGATGTCGCCCTGCAGCAATTCCGATGCCGTCGGCTTTTCGAAGCGGAAATAGACGACATTGATATGCGGCATCGCCGTCTCGTTCAACTTGGCGACGTGTGACAGAAGCTCGTCCTTGATGACGACGCCCTTGATCGGCGAGATGTTGCCGAGAAGCGCCGAGAACTTGTCGCCGAACTCCTTGGTGCCCATCCAGTTGACCAGCTTGAGCGCCGCTTCCTTGTTGGCCGACTTCGAATTGACCGCGTAGCCGCCGTCGAAGAATTTCGTGACTTGCGGCGTGTCGCCGGCCTTGGCCAAAGGCGGGGCGACGAAGTCCATGTTGATGGCGGGGTTCTGCGACCGGTAGGTGGCGATGTCGAAGCTGCCGCCGGCGAGCATCGCCGCCTTGCCGCTCAGGAACAGCTGGCCGGCCGTCTCATAGTCGATGCCTTCGAAGCCGTCGGGCATATAGGGGCGCAGCTCGAGCAGCTTGCCGAGTGCCGCGACATAGCGCGGATCCTTGAAGGTGGTCTTGCCGCTGGTCAGGTCGCTGACGAAGTCGGGCCCAAGGAACGGGTTGGTGAAGATGGCCACGAACATTTCGTTGAACCAGCTGGTGCCCATGCCGTTAGCCAAAGGATAGATGCCCTTCTCCTTCAGCGCCTTGCTGACGGTGATGAACTCGTCCCAGGTGGTCGGCGGCGTCAGCCCCGCCTTGGCGAAGACGTCCTTGTTGATGAACAGGCCAAGCGTCTGCGAGGCGAAGGGCAGCGAATAGACCTTCTTGTCGGCGCGGTAGGTGCCGGACACCAGCGCATCCGCCGGCTGGTTGGCGAGCGAGGGTACGGTCGCCATGTCGAGCGGCTCGAAAT
>NZ_RZRY01000338.1:0-6846 GCF_003998035.1 Mesorhizobium sp. M2A.F.Ca.ET.039.01.1.1
GCCGAAAGCGGACAGGCTCGATCCGATATCGCGCTGCGCCTGCTCGGCTTTTTCGGCGACCGCCTGCCGGGCTTCGGCCGCATACGCCCCCGCCCTGCGGGCGACCTCGTCGCGGGCATCGTGAAGCGCTTCACCCGCGCTTTGGGTTTCCTCCTGGATCCTGTCGGCAAGTTCGTCCTTTGCCTTGCCAAAGTCGGCGGGCTCGCGGCCCCGATCGTTCTCGCGCTGCATGGTGCCTCCTAGTGAAAACCGAGGAAGGAAAGCACCGCGAGCACAACGACGATCAGACCGATGAGATAGATGACACTGTTCATGGCGCAGCCTCCTCCATGCGAATCCAACTTCGCGCAGGCTGCTATGTTCCCCCGCATGGGCAGCTTTTTAGCAAATCGTCATTTGCCCTCGGGCTTCGCCTTGAAAGCGGCAAGCTCCTCGTCGCGGCAGAGCAGCCTGGGGCGCGTCGGATCGGAAATATCGAGCTTGTCCCAGGGAATGCGATAAAGGCCTTCACGCCGCCGCAACGCGAAGAAGTCGAGCAAGGCGGTGCCGATGGTCGAAGCGGACAAGCGCTCGAACGCGGCAAAGATCCCGACATGGAATTCGGTGACGACAAGGTCGCTGCCGTCCCGCTCGGCGATGATCTCCTCGATATAGCCGATGCTCCTGCCGTGCTCGGAGAACACGCGCCTGCCGGCAAGGTGATCGAGGTGTACAGTCGCCATGCTCACGCTCCCGGTATTCGGCCGACCACATGTTCGCGCAGCCAGTCCTGCCAGGCGAAGATCCTGGTCCGGCGGACGTCGATTTCGAATTCTAAGTCGACGCCGATATCGCGCACCTTGTCCCAGGCGATCCGGTGGGGCCGTGCCTGCTGCTTGCCGCTCAGCCTTGCCGCGAGCTTCGCCGTCCATCTTGCGGGCGCCGAGCCAAGCCGTCGCGCCAGCGCGATCGAGCCGAGTTCAACGGCACTTACACTGGGCTGCTTGCCCGGCGTCAGCTCGGCGACAATGCTGTCCACCTTGCCGATCTTGACCTGCTCGCGATCGACGACCTGCTTGTCCAGTATGTCGCGCAGCAACTGCATCACGTACCTCCGAATATCTGCAGTGGAATGGACACCACCGCCAGCACGAAGCCGAGCGCGATGACGAAGATCACGGCCGCGTTGGAAACCACGCCGTTGCGGTGCTCGCCGACATAGCGGTCGTCATTCAGCAGGAAAAGGAAAGGCACGACCGTCAGCGGCAGGCTCGCCGCGGTCAGCGCCATCGAGAAGATAGTGAGCTTCAACGGGTCGAGACCGAGCGTGATCGGAACGGCGGCAAGGAAGAGCGTCAGCGTGTAGACCAGGCTGAAACCGGGATCGTCGCGGGGCTTGAGATCCTCGCCCCAGTTCCAGCCGAACCCTTGTGCGACGAGATAGGCCTGCTGCAAGGCCACTTCGAGCGCGGCGCCAAAGCAGGCGATTGCCAGCGAAGCAACGAAAAGGACAAAGCCCCAGAAGCCGAATATCGGAATCAGCATCAATGGCAGCTGGTTATAGTCGTCCACTTCGGTAACGCCATGAGCGCCAAGCACGAGCGCGGCCACGACGAGAACGCCCACGGAAATCGTCCCGCCGAAACTCATGCCGAGGCCGGCAATCGCCCGATTGGTGCCGAGATAGCTCTTGTCCCACTGATCCTCGATCGCGCCGGAGGAATAGAACATGAAAAGGTAAGGCGAGATCGAGGCGCCGAGAATGCTGACGGCCATGAACCAGTATTTCGCCGTGTCGTGGTGCGGCAGGCTGGGCACGGCGCCGACAGCCACTTCTTTCCATTCAGGCCGAAGCATCACGGCCGCGACGACGAAGCACACGGTGACGAGGCCAAGCATCGACACCCCTTTCTCGATGAGGCCAAACGTTCCTTTCCACAGCAGCAGCCACGCCAGGAAAGCCACCGGCAAGGCCCACCATTGGAAGCCGATACCCGTTGCGAGCTCGGCGGCAATGGCAACACCGCCGATCTCGGCGGAAAGCACCAGGAAGTTGACCAGCAAGACCGCAAGCAGCGGCCAGATGAACGCATTGAAGCCGAACCTCTCGCGGATGCCGTCAGCGATGGTGTGATGACTGACCGCAGCGAAGCGGCCGGCCATCTCGACCAGGAAGATGATGCAGATGGTGCCGAGCACGACCGCCCAGATGAGCTGGAAGCCGAACAGCGCGCCGGCCTGTGCCGCCGTCGCCATCGACCCGACCTCCAGGAAGCCGCCGACGCTGGTGACGACACCAAGCGAGATCTCGAGCAGCTTCTTCATCGGCCCGGCGAGAAGTATTGTCGATAGGCGGCGGCGAGGTCGCCTTGCGCGGCGCGAAGTTCCTGCTGCGCCTGGCTGGCCTCGGCGTGCTGTCCGGCCTCGACCGCGTCCTTGGCCCGCCTTGCCGCGTTCGACAGCCTGCTGAGAGCCTCTGCCAGCGCATCCCGCTTTGCCTGGTCGGACGGAGACGCCGATTGCACTTGCCGGCCGGCGTCGGCGAGTGTCTCGGCAAAGGATTGCAAGGCGGACGATGCGTAGCGGGACGGCGCGGCGCCGGCGAGCCAGGCATCACTTACCATCACCGCCGACTGTACCGTCGAGGCTGCAAGCTTCGATTGCTGGTCGACGGTTTCAGACGAGGAGCAGGAGGCAAGCGCCAGCGCCAGCAGAGGCAGGGAGGCCCGGCACGGCCGGGCAACGGTGCGCAACATCTTCCACTCGTTGCAATCGCTTGAAATCACGATGATAAAGCCGCACCCACGGGAAAGTTCCTCCGTGTTCGGGATTTGCGCCACCGATGCCTGCTGCAGGGCGCGCGCGTAGACAGCTTTCGGCTCTTCTACCCTGGCCGGGAATTGCAATTTCTTGTCGGTAAAAAACGAGGCTGGTTCTCCGTTGGAAGCCCGCCGGACCTCGGCCGTATTACTTTGTTCCGCGGGCCCCGCGCACTTAATCATGTCGTACGAGCCGGCGCTTCGCCATGTCACCAATATTGGCAAAAGCCGCAACCTTGTCGATCATCGCTAGGATCGCCTTCGGATTGCTTTGATGCACCATATGTCCGGCACCCGGGACGATATCCAGAAGTGAATGGCTTATCTCGCCTTGCAACCGCAGCGCCTCGGTCTTGGCATCGAACAGCTGGTCGCCCGCGCCGGCAATTATCCCGACAGGGACGGCGATTTCGGCATATTGGCGATTTGGGAAAAGTGCCGATGCCAGCATCAGGAAGGATTCAGCGGAGATGGATCGCAGTTGCGAGGGCCGGCTCGCCAACCCTCTTGTCGTTGTCGCGAAAGGGATCGCGATCGTTGCCGGATGAAAAATCTTCTTCATCGCCCAGCGCCAGTTCAGCCTGACTAGCGAAGGCAGCACCGCGTGGCGCAGCACCGTCCCGATCAGCGGAACCGCCGGCAGCGCGGAGATGACAAGGGCAAGCCTTGGCGACGGGTAATGATAGCCGGCGACGACAACGGCGCCGGCAACCGACCGGGGATGCCGGCGCGCCATTTCGAGCGCCACCGCTGCTCCCCAGGAATGGCCGACAACCATGTAGCGCTCGATGCCGAGTTTCGCGACCGCGGCATCGATGAGGTCGGCCTGGGCAGCTGCTGTCCAAGGTCTGCCGGCCGGGCGTGGACTCATGCCGAAGCCGGGCCTGTCGAAGGCAAGTACGCGATATCTAGCGGCGGCCCTGCCGAAGATGCCGCTTGTCTTGAAGTCTTCCGCCGAGGCGCCATTGCCGTGCAACAGCAGAAGCGGTTGCCCGTGGCCCGCCTCCAGGAAATGCAGCTTCGTTCCCCGGAGATGGATGAAGCGCCCGAGCGGACGTGCGGCCAACGCCCGTCTCGCCAGGAGATTGTTATAGAGCGCCAGCCCGAACGTTGCGGCCGCAAGCAACAGAAGCAGGTTCTTCCTGGACTTTGCCGTCATGGTTGGAATTTAGGCGGGGGTGCGAAAGCAGGCGAATTTTTGCAGTGGTGGGCTGCTTGCTATCAGGCCGACCCTTTCTGAGGCAGATCAGTCTCTTCCTCGGTTTGGTCGCGCAGGCTTTGCTCGGCCTCCTTCTTATCAGTCCCGCCCGACAGCTTTTGCCGGGCGAGCTCGCGATCCACAACCTTCCGCGAGCCTTCAACCGGATCTTCTTGCGGCGAATCCCTGTCCGCTCCTGCTTGCTGGCCGGTCCTACCACTGCTTGGAGTGGATCGCACAGGATCTTCGTTTTGGCGCGACTTCGTCATTGAGCACCTTCTCCGCTTTGGTCGGATGTCTGCTGGCTTCCGGGCAGGCTGGAGGCAGGGTCCAAACCTTTGTGGCCGCCCTTTGTTCCGTGCGCGGCGCGACCGGCCTCGCCACCTTCCGCAACCGGGCAGAACCAACGGCTGCTCACTGCAACAAATGTGGTTGAGGCTGAACCGCTGCACTTCTACGACTGCGGCAAGCGTCCGGTTGCCTGCTGCGTCCGCCTCGCGATGGAGGAACCATGACGCGCCACTCTCCACTCAGCCTTTTGGAATTCGAAGCGCTCACGCAAGCAGCTTCGAAACTGTCGAAGGATCACGGCGAAACGCTGGAAAGCGTGGTGACCTCATTGTTCGAAGCGCTGCGCGAAGGAGAGACCTGCCCAAAGGCGGTTCTGGACGCGGTAATCGCGGCGCTTGCCAAAGGAGATCCGCTAGACTAGTCGGCCGGCCTGCCGGACCCCTCGGTATCTGTTCAGGCTCAACGGCTTCCAGGGTATCGATCACAGGCGCCAGCGAATTCTCTTCATCTCGACTGGATTCCGACCCTCTGTTTTCTTCGCCGATTTTGTCCAGCGCGCGTTGGATGGCGTCTTCAATATTGCCGACCTCCTGCTCCCGCACCTCGCGACCGTAACCGGCGGCGTCGGCGTCCTGTTCGAATTGCTGCGCCAGCATCGGAACGCTGATCTCGGTTTCGGCGGGCAAGTTGCCGACATTCTCTTCCAGCCAGCTGCGCAGGAATTCTTTCGTCGCGTTCATGAGCACCTCCTCCTTGACGCGAGATAACTGGACGATGACGCCGATGTTCCCGCAAATCCTAGACCGCGGGGAATGAAACGGATCGCCGCACCGTGGGGAGCTTGAACACTCTGGCAATCTGCTCGATGGCTTTCCACGGCGAGAGCGATTGACACGAGGGGACGTTGCCGCCTCGAGCTAGGTTGCAGCCCAACATATCCAGCGGGAACCCGGATTGCTCTCAGCCGTTCGCAGGCATGGCAACATTGCAGCTTCGAGAAGCGCTGACCAAAGTCGGCACACTGACGTCCCGACCGGCGGCCTTTTTGGTTTTGGGCGGCTACACTGTTGCTTGGTACTTCTTCGAGCGGGAGACGCTTGACTGGCATGGCGCCGCGACGCTGGTCACCTGGGCAATGACGCTGTTTATTCAAAGGGCCGAGCATCGCGACACCCAAGCGCTGCAGGCGAAGCTCGATGAGCTGATCAAGGCCAACGACAAGGCTCGCAACGAGATCGCCGGAATGGACGACAAAGAGCCGGAGGAAATCGAGCGAATGCGCGATGTCGGATAAGGCGGAAGTTAACTTCCTCATCGACCGGACTGCCTTCAGAGCCAAGTCGTTGAGAGTACGGCGCCAGCGATGATGACACTCTTGTCGGAACTTCGGGTCTCCGGGCGGATTAGGAAGAGTGCCGCAGGCACATCCCTACACCCAAGGAGGACCTAAGATGCCGAAAAAAGCTTCGTCCGCGACCTCGAACGGCTTGGAAAGCCTGTTCTTGGACGGACTAAAAGACCTCTACTACGCGGAAAAGAAGATCCTGAAGGCTTTGCCAAAGCTGGCGAAAGCAGCACAGTCCGAAAAGATAAGCGCCGCTTTCGAAAAGCACCTCAAGGAAACCGAAGACCAGGTGGACCGCCTGGAGCAAGTCTTCGACATGCTCGGCAAGCCGGCCAGGGGCAAGACCTGCCCGGCCATTGACGGCATCATCGAGGAGGGCTCGGAAATCCTCGAAGAGTACAAGGACGAGCCGGCGCTTGACGCAGGGCTGGTTGGCGCCGCCCAAGCAGTCGAGCATTATGAAATCGCGCGCTACGGCACGCTGATCGCATGGGCCGAACAGCTCGGCCTCAAGGATGCTCTTCCACTGCTCCGGCAGACTTTGAAGGAAGAATCGGCAACCGACGAGGCGCTCAACGCTCTTGGTGAGAGCGACGCCAATCAACGTGCCTTGCAGGCGGCCTAGCAACGCCCAACACTTTGCATTGGCGGCGCCGTCGCTCCGTGCGAGCTGCAGAAAGGAGAACTCGATGAAGAAGACCTGGAAGAAACCAACCATGTGTCAGGTGGCGGCGGGCTTCGAAATTTCGCGATATCTGCCTGCTGAAATCCGGCGGAAAAAGTAGCCCGTGAATTGCATGCCCTGCTCAACGGGGCATGCAATTCTTTGCGATATCAGAAGACGCGGACGCAAATCGACCGCAGCCGCAAAAGTGGCGCCGGTCAGTTGGCCCGCGGGGCATGCATTGCCATGCGCGTGAAGATCATCGGATCGGCGGCGGGAGGCGGCTTTCCGCAGTGGAACTGCAATTATCGCCTGAGCCGCGCGGCCCGCGCCGGTGTGCCCGGTCTGCGCTCCCGAACCCAATCGTCCGTCGCCGTATCGGCGGACGGAACAGGTTGGGTTCTCTTCAACGCATCGCCCGACATCCGCCAGCAGATTGCGCAAACGCCCGAGCTGCAGCCCGCGGCCGACGCACCGCTGCGCTCGACGCCTATCCGCGCTGTGGTGCTGACCAATGCCGATGTGGACCATGTCGCCGGCTTGCTCAGCC
>NZ_RZRY01000339.1:0-6839 GCF_003998035.1 Mesorhizobium sp. M2A.F.Ca.ET.039.01.1.1
GTGCTGGTGGGGGCGGCGCTGATCGGCATCCTGCTCAACGCCATGACCATCATCGACATTCCGCTGCTCTACCAGAACCTGATCAAGGCGGCGATCCTGCTCGGAGCCATCATCGTCGACGGCATCATCAACCCGCGCGACGAGCAGACCGCGCAACAGGGCGATATTTAGAGCAGATGGGCCAGCCCATCCTGCTCTGGGGTACCCGGAGCGATCGTGACGATCGCCCGGCAATGAAAACCGAACCAGAGGTGTGACATGAGACTACTTAGAACATTGATGGCCGCCGCCACGGCGCTCGCCGTTACCGCCTTCGCGGCGCCGAGCTTCGCCGCCGACGATCCAGGTCCCGCCGCCTATGCCAAGGCGCTCAACGGCAAGCGCGTCATGCTGGTGCCGCTGGCGATGGGTTTCGACCTGGCGCAAGGCTGGGCGCATTACCTGAAGAAGGAAGTCGAGGCCTGGGGTGGCACCTTCGAGACCCGCGATCCGAACTGGGTGGTCGATGCCGGCGCGCAGGCGATCACCGACGCCATCGCTTCCGACACAAGGCCGGATGTTCTGATCATCCACGCGCCGGACCTCAACTCCTATTCGAAGCTGATGAAGAAGGCGCAGGCCGCCGGCACCTATGTGATCCTGGTCGACAATCCGGCCAACTTCCCGGCCGATGCCTTCGTCGGCAGCGACTGGGACAAGCTCGGCCAGCTCGAAGCGGAAGCGGCCATCAAGGGCTGCGGCGAGAATTCGTCCAAGAAGATCGGTCTTGTGCAGGGCGACCAGGCGAACTCGTCCAGCCTCTACCAGTATGCCGGCATCATGAAGGTGCTGGAGAAGCATCCCGACTTCCAGGTCGTCGCCAAGCCGGATTCCAATTGGGACGCGACCACCTCGCGCAACGTGACGACGACGATGCTGCAGCAGCACCCCGACATCTGCTCGATCATCGACTTCTGGGACGGCGACGCCACCGGCGCCTCGGCTGCGATCCGCGACGCCAAGCTCGACGGCAAGGTGTTCCTGGTCACCACCGGCGGCGGCGAGAAGGCAGCCGATTGCGACAAGCTGAACGACGGCACCTATGGCGCCGTGGTGATGACCGATCTTGCCCGCCAGTCGGGCGACATGAACGCCATCATCAAGTTCCTGCTGCAGAGCGGCCAGCCGGCCGGCACCTCGCACACCTATATCTACACGCTAGAGAAGGCGACGACCAAGGCGGATCTCAAGCCCGACAGCTGTTGGGACCTGAAGGCGCTGCAGGCCGAAGCCGCGGCGAAATAAGGCGCGCCGCCCGAACGCATCCACGAGGTGGTCGGATCGTTCCGGCCACCTCTTTTCCCGTTGATGACAGCAGCCGCCGATGACTTTTCGTGAACGCCTCCAGGCCTGGCGCTACAATCTCGTGCCCGACCATCTGGTCGGGGAGATCCTGACCAAGCGCTGGACCGACAACGCCATACCTTTCCTGGCGCTGGTGGCGACGCTCGGCGTGTTCGGCTCGATCATTCCGGGTTTCTTCAAGCTCACTTCGCTGCAGGAATCGACGCGCCAGCTCGGCGAGTTCTCGTTGGTGGTCATCGGCATGACGGTGGTGATGCTGGGCGGCGGCATCGACCTCTCGGTCGGCTCGATCTTCGCGCTGTCCTGCTTTTCCGCCGTCTATGTCTTCTTCATCCTCGAGCAGTCGATCTGGCTGGCCCTGGCCGCGGCGCTCGCCACCGGGCTCATCTTCGGCGCCATCAACGGCTACCTCGTAGGGTATCTCAGGCTGCGCGCCTTTCTCACCACGCTGGTCACCTTCATCTTCGGGCGGGCGCTGTTCGACATATTGGTCAGCACCTATGCCGCCGATGTGCAGCTTTCCCAGGCCTCGTCCGACGTGCTCGATTTCATCGGCGACGGGACATTCTGGGGCCTGTCGATTTCGGTCTGGCTGGCCGTCATCCTCGCCATCGTCACGCATATCGCGCTGACGCGCTCGCGGCCGGGTTGGCACGTGCTGGCGGTGGGCGGCTCGCGGCGCTCGGCGCACAATGCCGGCATCCGCGTGCGCCGCACCGTCTTCATGACCTATGTCTTTTCCGGCTTCTGCTCATCGATCGGCGGGTTCCTCATCGCCTGCCGTCTGAGCGGGGCGGGCCCGGGCACCGGCCTCAACCTGGAAATCATGGCGCTGACGGCGGCGGTGGTCGGGGGCGTAAGCCTCGGCGGCGGGCGAGGCTCTGTGGTCAAGGGCCTGATGGGCGCCATCATCGTGCTCACCATGACCAACGGCCTGATCCGGCTCGGCTACGGCACCGGCACCAACCAGATGGTGCTCGGCATCCTGCTCGCGGTCGCCGTCACCATCGACATCCGCTGGCTGAAGAACCGACACAAGGTGCTGAACGAGGTCTATGTCGCGCCGGTCTATCTCAAGATGGGCGAGACGCAATCGGCCGCGCCCGGCTCCGGCACGCCCTACGAGCTCGACAACCGGCTGTCGGCAGCGGACCATATCGGGCTCGGCGAGCTGGAGGGACCGGAAGATGTTATCCTCGATCGTGACGACCATCTCTATTGCGGCACACGCCACGGCGAGATCGTTCGCTTCTTCGCGCCGGACTATGTGAAGTCGGAAGTGTTTGCCCATATCGGCGGCTTTCCGCTGGGCCTTGCTTTCGACAAGCAAGGCAATCTGATCAGCTGCGTCGGCGCCATGGGGCTCTATTCGGTCTCGCCGGAGCGCGAGGTGAAGCGCCTTTCGGCCGAAACGTCGCGCTCCTGGACCTCGATCGTCGATGATGCGCGCCTGCGCGACCCGAACGACTGCGACATCGCGCCGGACGGCCGCATCTATTTCACGGATTCCACCAAGCGCTATGACGCGCATGACTGGGCGCTGGACTCGATCGAGAACCGCGCCACCGGACGCCTGCTGGTCTATGATCCGAAGGACGGCTCGACGAAGACGCTGCTCGACGGTTATCGCTACACCAACGGGGTCTGCATGGCGCATGACGGCAAGTCGCTGTTCTTCGCCGAAAGCTGGGCCTGCCGCGTGCATCGCTACTGGCTGGAAGGGCCGAAGGCCGGCACCGCCGAATGCGTCATCCGCGACATGCCAGGCTATCCCGATAACATCAATCGCGCGTCGGACGGCAATTACTGGATGGCCTGGCTCGGCATGCGCACGCCGAGCTTCGACCTGTCGCTACGCCACCCAGATATGCGCCAGCGCATGACGCGGCGCCTGCCGCAGGACGAATGGCTGTTTCCCAACATCAACACCGGCGGCGTGGTGAAGTTCAACGAGAAGGGCGGCATCGTTGAGACGCTCGGCGATCTTTCCGGCAACGCGCATCCGATGGTGACGTCGATGCGCGAGCACAAGGGCTATCTGTTCGTCGGCGGCATCCTCAACAACCGCATTGGCCGCTACAAGATTTCGGGCGCCGACCCGAACTGGACCAGCCCCGCTTCCTATTGGGGAGCAAGACCATGATCCTCGATCCGATCCTGGATGTCTTTCGCGGCAGGGCGGTCACCATTCCGCCACTCGACGGCGCCTTCCGCCCCAACACGCGGCTGGATGACCTGCCTGCCTTCGCCGAATTGAGCGAGCCGGACAATCTGCTGTCGGCGGTCGGCCGGCTGCTCGTCTCCAGCGGCAATGCCGTCCTTGCGATCGCGGCCGGTGCCGAGGCTGTCGTGGTCGAGACATTTCAGTCGCCAGTCACCGCGCTGGCACTGTCGCCAGAGGGGGACCTGACTGCCGGATTGGAAAACGGCAAGCTGCTGATTGCCGGCAAGGAGGTTTCGCTGCCGGCCGAATTAAGGTGCATCACCGCGCTTGCCTATGCCGATGACGGCACGCTGTGGCTGGCCAATGGTTCGGCCCAGCACCTGCCTTCGCAATGGGCGGCCGACCTGATGAAGAAGGGCGCGTCCGGCTCGCTGTGGCGGCGCGGGGCAGGGGGCATCAGTTTCCAGAGGATCGCCGGTGACATCGCCTTTCCTTATGGGCTGCATCCGATCGGCGCCGACGTGCTGGTGAGCGAAAGCTGGCGTCACCAGCTTGTTCGCTTCGACGGATCGAACGGCAACCGCTCGACGGTGCTGACGCATCTGCCCGGCTATCCCGCGCGGCTTTCGCCGGCCGGCGATGGTGGCGCCTGGCTGACGCTGTTTGCGCCACGCAACCGGCTGATCGAATTCGTGCTGCAGGAAACGCATTATCGCCAGGACATGATCGATCAGGTGCCGCCGGCCTACTGGATCGCTCCCGCGCTCGCCTCCAGCCGCAGCTTCCTCGAGCCGCTGCAATGCGGCGGCATCCGCACCATGGGCATCCACAAGCCGTGGTCGCCCAGCCGCTCTTACGGGCTCGTCGTGAAGCTGGACCCGGCCCTGCAGCCGCAATTCAGCCTGCACAGCCGCGCCAATGGCACGCGCCACGGCGTCTGCAGCGTGGCCGAACGGGATGGCCGCCTGTACGTCGCCGCGAAAGGCGGCGATTGTGTGCTGGCGCTCGATACGGGAGGTTTCTGATGGAACCGATCATCCGACTGGAAAACGTCACCAAGACCTATCGCGGCGTGCCGGCGGTGAAGAATGTCAGCTTCGATCTGAGGAAGGGCGAGATCCACGCGCTGCTCGGCGAGAACGGCGCCGGCAAGTCGACGCTGACCAAGATCATCGCCGGCGTCGTCGACGCGACGTCGGGCAAGATGTTCCACAAGGGCGTCGAGACGGCGTATGCCTCGCCACACGCCGCACTGGAAGCCGGCATCGCCATGGTGTTCCAGGAGACCAGCCTGGTGCCGTCGATGACGGTGGCGCAGAACCTCTATCTCGGTACCGAGAAATTCCTCAACCGGCTGCGCGGCACCTATATCTCGGCGCAGCAATTCCTGCAGTCGCTGAATTTTCCGGTCGACCCCAATGCCATGGTGGCGACGCTTGGCGCTGCCAAGCGTCAGATGGTCGAGATCGCGCGCGCCGTCCACCACAATGCCGAGATCATCATATTCGACGAGCCCACGGCGACGCTGACGCCCGAGGAGAAGCGCCATTTCTTCGCGCTGATCCGGAGGCTGAAGGCGCGCGGTGTCTCTATCGTCTTCATCAGCCACGCGCTGGAAGAAGCGCTGATGATCGCCGACCGCATCACCATTTTGCGCGACGGCGAACTGGTGATCACCGACGACACCTCCGCCTTCGACCGCGACAGGATCGTCGCCGCCATGGTCGGGCGCTCGCTGACGGGCCAGATCTACCGCCAGCGCGACGAGACGAAATTGCGCAAGGCCGGCAAGAAGGTGCTCTCGGTGCAGGACATCTCGATGAGCAACATCGTGCGCAACAATTCCTTCTCGATCTTCGAGGGCCAGATCACCGGCGTGTTCGGGCTGATCGGCTCCGGCCGCACCGAGACTTTCAAGATCGTCTCAGGCATCTACAAGCGCGACTTTTTGCGCGGTGGCGCGATTGAATTGGACGACAGACCGGTACGCTACCTCGTGCCGAGCGAGGCGGTGGCCGACGGCATCGTCTATGTCACCGAGGACCGCAAGAGCGAAGGCATCTTCGAGACGATGGGCATTGCGGAGAACCTGTTCGGCGGCCTGCTCGCCGCCGGCCGCGAAAAGGCCTGGGTGATCAACCAGCAGGAGATGCGCCAGCTCTCGGCCGAATGGACCAAGACGCTCAACATCAAGGCGATCAACGACAATGCGCGCGTGGTCGAGCTCTCCGGCGGCAACCAGCAGAAAGTGGTGATCGGCAAGGGGCTGGTGCAGCAGCCGCGCATCGTCATCTTCGACGAGCCGACGCGCGGCGTCGACGTCGGCGCCATCGCAGAGATCCACCAGATCATCAACCGGCTGGCCGACGAAGGTCTCGCCGTCGTCGTCATCTCGTCCTACCTGCCGGAGATCATAAACCTGTCGGACCGCATCCTTGTCTGCCGCCAGGGCCGCATCGTGGAGGAGTTCTCTCCGGCGGAGGCTACGGAGGAGAAGATTATGTATGCGGCGGTGCACTAGGGTGTGCCGATATTCAGGTGAGGCCGGCCTGCAAATGGCGAGCTCCTCCGCTTCCGGTGCTCACGTACGAAAGTACGCTCCGCTCCGGTTCTCGGAGCCCACCATTTTCGACTCGGCCTGACCTGAATCTGGACACACCCCACCGGTGCCGCCTGCCACGCCGAAAGGCGCAAGTGCCAATCAAGTGAATGGACTATCGGAGGCTATTAAGCATCCGGATTCAATCCCAGCATCTAAAACTGAAAGGAAAACGCTCATGGCCACCACAAAGCTTTTTACCGACGCCGAGGTCGAAAAGATCCCGGCGGTGAAGGCCGTGTTCGACGATATCCGGGCGACGCGGAAATCCGATTTCGTCAACAATTTCTGGCGCGGGCTGGCCAATGATCCGGCGGCGCTGAAGCGGGTTTGGAAGCAGCTCAAGGCGGTGATGGTCGCCGACAGTGCCATCGATCCGCTGACAAAGGAAATGATCTATATCGCCGTCTCGACCGCCAATGGCTGTTCCTACTGCATCCATTCGCACACCGCCGCCGCGCGGGCCAAAGGCATGACCGACGTGCAGCATGGCGAGCTGGTGTCGATCATCGGGCTCGCCGGGCAGACTAACCATCTGGTGACGGCCATGCAGATACCGGTCGACCCGCAATTCGAGGTGAAGTGAGACGCCGACTTTCCCTTCTCCCCTTGTGCAGGGCTGTCCGGGGAAAGTTAGACATAGTCGAGGCTCATCTGATCGGGAGAGCAGCGGGGGTACCTTCGACTTGGATTGACGGGCGGCGGTTTGTCGATGGCGGCGATGTGGCGCCG
>NZ_RZRY01000033.1:0-22508 GCF_003998035.1 Mesorhizobium sp. M2A.F.Ca.ET.039.01.1.1
GGCGATCGCCATCAGGTCGGGCGTGACGCTGGCCCATTCATGCGCGAACAGCTTGCCGGTGCGGCCGATGCCGCACTGGACCTCGTCGAAGATCAGAAGCAGGCCGTGCTGGTCGCAGAGCTGCCGCAGCCGTTTCAAGGACTGCGTCGGCACCGGGCGTATGCCGCCCTCGCCCTGCACGGGCTCGATCAGGATGGCCGCGGTCTCCGCCGTGATCGCCTTTTCCGCGGCATCGATGTCGTCGAATGCAACCTGGTCGAAGCCTTCGACCTTGGGCCCGAAGCCCTCGAGGTATTTGTACTGGCCGCCGGCGGCGATCGTCGCCAGCGTGCGGCCGTGGAAGGCGCCTTCGAAGGTAATGATGCGAAACCGCTCCGGATGGCCCTTGACGAACTGATAGCGCCTGGCCGTCTTGATGGCGCATTCCAGCGCCTCGGCGCCTGAATTGGTGAAGAACACCTTGTCGGCAAAGGTGGCATCGACCAGCCGCTCGCCCAGCCGGCGCTGTTCCGGGATCTCGTAGAGATTGGAGACGTGCCAGAGCTTGGCGGCCTGTTCGGTGAGCGCCGCGACCAGATGCGGATGGCTGTGGCCCAGCGAATTCACCGCGATGCCGCCCGCGAAGTCGAGATATCGCTCGCCCTTGTCGGTGACCAGCCAAGTCCCCTCCCCACGGTCGAAGGCCAGGGGTGCGCGGGCAAAGGTCTCGTAAAGCGCCGAACCGCTCATTATATGCGTCTCCGGAACCGGAAATCAAAAAAGCCGCCAATGCGGCGGCCTTTGCGGCTTATCATGTTTTTCGGCCATGAAGTCAACGAAAACGTCACGCAGAAGCGCGTGGCAAGCCCCGACGCCACTCCGGCCCATCAGTGGTCAGGCAAGTTGGGGAAAACCGTAAAAACCGAATCGGTGTTGCCTTTGGGACTCTTGTCACCGAGTCAGCGCATAAGGTAATTGTAGTCGAGAAATAACTATATTTCGTGCGGCGGACCTAGATCACCCGGTACATGTGGTGTCGTTTGCCCGGCGAGAGCCGGCTCGGGAAAGGATTCTGGCTGCCGCACGCATTAGCAGGAGCGCGGTCTCATGAACTGGACTGACGAGCGGGTAGAACTTCTCAGGAAATTGTGGTCGGAGGGCCTGAGCGCCAGCCAGATTGCCGCACAGCTTGGCGGAGTGAGCCGCAATGCCGTCATCGGCAAGGTGCATCGCCTGAAGCTGTCGGGCCGCGGCCGCGCGACGGCTGCCCCGGCGCGCCAGAAGAAGGCGACGCAAGGCGCCTCGATGCAGAAATCGGTGGCCCGCGCGGCGAGCCCGGCGCGCCATGTGACCGCCACCATCGGCGCCACCGCGCTGCAGGTGCAGTTCGACGCCGAGCCGGTCGCGCGCCACTACATCCGCCCGGTCGAGAACGTGGTGGTTCCGATCTCGCGCAATCTGCAGCTCGTCGAGCTGACCGAACGCACCTGCAAATGGCCGAATGGCGACCCGCTCTCGGAAGACTTCAGCTTCTGCGGCAACGACGCCGCCGAAACGGGACCGTATTGCAAGTATCATTCCCGGGTTGCGTTCCAGCCGGCGGCGGAACGGCGCAGGGCAAGATAAGGGAATAAGGGAATAGGGGAGTAAGGCAGGAGGGGAATAGGGGAAAGAGCGCTTCACGCGCGACGTTTCGCCAGTCGCTCCGTATGACCACTCCCTTACTGCCTTACTGCCTTACTGCCTTACTGCCCTACTCCCCTCTCTTCACAGCCACCCATTCTTCTTGAATCGCCAATACAGGAACGAGCAGATCGCGGCCATCACCAGCAGGATGATGGGATAGCCATATTCCATCTTCAGTTCCGGCATGTCGGAGAAGTTCATGCCGTAGATGCCGGCGAAGGCGGTGGGCACCGCCAGGATGGCGGCCCATGAGGCGAGCTTCTTCGAGATCGCCGTTTCCTGGCTCTGTCCGACGAGCAGGCTGGCTTCGAAAGCGAAGGCCAGAACCTCGCGCAGGGAGTCGATCTTTTCCTGCACGGTGCGGATGTGGTCGGTCACATCGCGAAACAGCGGATGCATGGCGGCATGGATCTGCGGCAGGTCGGCGCTGGTCAGCCGGCGGCAGACCTCGACGAGCGGCAAGGCCGCGTTGCGCAGCCGCAGGAGATCGCGGCGCAGCATGTAGAGGCGCTCGATATCCGAACCAGTCATCGGCTTCAGAAGCACCTTGTCCTCGATCGCCTCGACCTCGTCTTCGATCTGCTCCAGCACCGGCATGTAATTGTCGACGATGAAATCGAGGATGGCGTAGAGGACGAAATCCTCACCCTTGGCCAGTGAATGCGGGCAGCTTTCCCAATGCTGGCGAACGGCGGCGTAGGAGGTCGACGGGCCGTGCCGGACGCTGACGATGTAGCCGGTGCCGACGAACAGATGCGTCTCGCCGAAAGTGACGCGACCGTCGATCAATTGCGCGGTGCGGGCGACGATGAACAGGGCATCGCCATATTGCTCGATCTTCGGGCGCGCATGCGGGTGCTCGGCGTCCTCGATCGCGAGGTCATGCAGGTGGAATTGCGCTTGCACCCTAAGCAGAAGGTTGCGGTCGGGCTCGAGCAGGCCAATCCAGACGACATGGCCGGGTTTGGCCGCCCATTCGCCGGCCTGTTCGATCGCGATGTCGGCGACACGCTTGCCGCCCAAATAGACGCTGGACGCAATGATGCCCGACGTTGGGGCCGGGGTCAGGTTTCGAACTTGTTCCATCGCAAACCTCCCGAGACTGCGACTGACAATTCGCCGTGCCTGGAGCAATTCCAGGAAAAGTGTGAGCGGTTTTCCGCCCGGAATTGCGTAAAAACAATAGTTGGGCGTTTCGCCGCTTCCGTGAAACGGTGAAACGCACTGGAGAGCTTAGCCTAAATCAGAAAACCGTTCGAGGGGCCTGAATTCACTTAGCCGGCACCGTGCCTGGCAGCACCACCTTGTCGGTCTTGTCGCCCTTCGGCCGTTCGGCGGGCATCTGGTCGCCGGTGACGATGTAGTAGATGGTCTCGGCGATGTTGGTCGCATGGTCGCCGATACGCTCGATATTCTTGGCGCAGAACAGAAGATGCGTGCAGGGCGTGATGTTGCGCGGATCTTCCATCATGTAGGTCAAAAGCTCGCGGAACAGCGAGGTGTACATGGCGTCGATCTGGTCGTCACGATCGCGCACGAAGCCGATCCTCTCGACCGAGCGCGAGGCGTAGACGTCGAGCACTTCCTTGAGCTGCGTCAGCGCCAGGTTGGCAAGCGCCTCCAGACCGCGGAAAAGGCTGTTCGGCTGGCGCCCGTCGACCGAGGCGACGCGCTTGGCGACGTTCTTGCCAAGATCGCCGACCCGCTCGATATCGGCCGAGATGCGGATCGCGCCGACGATCTCACGCAAATCCGTCGCCATCGGCTGGCGCCTGGCGATGATGATGATGGCCTTGTCATCGATCTCGCGCTGCC
Organism: Mesorhizobium sp. M2A.F.Ca.ET.039.01.1.1; assembly: GCF_003998035.1. Taxonomy (NCBI): domain Bacteria; kingdom Pseudomonadati; phylum Pseudomonadota; class Alphaproteobacteria; order Hyphomicrobiales; family Phyllobacteriaceae; genus Mesorhizobium; species Mesorhizobium sp. M2A.F.Ca.ET.039.01.1.1. The sequence goes on from NZ_RZRY01000033.1 coordinate 3,481, forward strand.
CCTCGTCGAGGACGATGTCGTCCTGGATGACCTTCTGGGCAAGGCCATGGTCGACATTGACGAGGGCCGCGACAGCCTGTTCGACCATGCGCTCGGCATGGCCGCCCATCGCCGCGATGCGCTTGGACAGGAATTTCAGCTCTTCGTCATAGGCACTGACTGTATGCACGGACTGCATCGATATGCCTTCCCGGTTTGTGCCGGCTGGTGCGTTCCCTCAATCTGTCGCTGATACGCGAACCGCATGACAGAAAGAAGAAAATCTCGGTTGGCAACCGGTACACGATCAGCGAGCCGGCAAATGAACCGTGAACGCCGCACCCTTGCCGACTTCCGACTTGATCGACAATCTTGCGTTATGACGGCTCAATATATGCTTGACGATCGAAAGGCCAAGCCCAGTGCCTTTCTGGGTGCGGCTGTTTTCGACATCGATGCGGTAGAAGCGTTCGGTTATGCGCGGGATGTGTTCTTCGGCAATGCCCGGACCGTAGTCTCTTATGGTGACGTCGATGCCTGGGTCCTGACCGTCCTCGACGCGTGCCATGGATACGGTCACGCGTCCGCCTGACTGGCCGTATTTGCAGGCATTCTCCAGGAGATTCTCGAAAACCTGGAAGAGTTCGTCGCGGTCGCCGGGGACGGAAACCGGGCCATCGATGAAGTCCCGCTCGATGACGATGCCGTTCTCGCTGGCCAGCGGCTCGAGCGAATCGATGACGCTGTCGATCGTCTGGCGAAGATCGACCGCAGTGCCCGGCCTCAGATAAGGTTTCATCTCCAGTCGCGAGAGCGAGAGCAGATCGTCGATCAGGCGGGCCATGCGTCCCGTTTGGTTCTGCATGATCTGCAGGAACTGGTCGCGCGCCGCCGGATCGTTCCGGGCCGGCCCGCGCAGCGTCTCGATGAAGCCGGCGATCGAGGCGAGCGGCGTGCGCAATTCATGGCTGGCATTGGCGATGAAGTCGGCCCGCATGCGGTCGATGCGGCGCGTCTCGCTCTGATCCTTGAACACCAGCACATAAAGGCCTGTGGCATGGCCGACCGTTGACGCGCTGACCCGGTATGTCCGCTCCACCGGCAGCTTTTCGGTGTAGTCGACCGCATCGGCGGCGACCTCGCCCGACAGGATGCCGTCCAGCAGCGCCTGCATTTCCGGCGCGCGAAACTTCAATGCCAGAGACATGCCCGGCGCCAGGCCGCCGAAAGCGGCGAAGGCGGCGGCGTTGGCGTGAACCATCGCGGCGGAATGGTCGAAAATGATCAGCGGATCGGCGACCGCGGCCGCCAGATACTCGCCGGAGAGCCGCTGCAGTCCGCTGGCCTCGATCGCCGCGCCTGTCTCGGTCGACCGGCGCTCGGCGTCCGCGGGCAGCATCGCCGCGGCCGCCAACAGGGCCAAAGCCGGCACCAGCACGTAGATTGAAGCGCCGGCGAAAGAATAGACGGCGATGACCGCGACAACGCCCGCGGCAAGCAGCCAGCGGTTGCCCCGAAGCCGCGCCGCCCAGGCTTGCCCCCTGCTGTCCTGCCCCGCGCCGGTCTCTGCCATAGGCCCGTGCTACCCCGCATCCCGTCGACCGGTCAGCGGCTCGCTGGACCGGCCCGACGCATGGGCTTCTTGAAAATCAGGATCGATTTTCGCGAAGGTTCATGCGCAAAATCAAAATGCTACGGCGTGTAAGCGTCCGGAGGGAGCGCCACGCCGCCAAGGCTCCATAGCATGAGTCCGCAAACTGGAAAGGTTCGTCCGGATGAAAAAAGCCAAGCAAACGGCTGAAGCGGCACCCGCCACAACACCGATCAAGATCAAGATCGGCGGCAAGGAGCGCGAGTTCGACATCGACAATCCGGTCCTGCCGGACTGGATCGAGGACAACAAGCTGACGGCCGGCGCCTATCCTTACGACAAGAAGATGAAGGGCGAGGACTACGAAAAGGAGCTCGAAGGGCTGCAAATCGAACTGGTCAAGGCGCAGGCCTGGCTTCAGGCGACCGGCAAGCGGGTGATGGCGCTGTTCGAGGGCAGAGACGCGGCCGGCAAGGGCGGCACGATCTTCGTGCTGCGGCAGTACATGAACCCGCGCACTGCCCGCAACGTCGCGCTGACCAAGCCGACGCCGACCGAGGCCGGGCAATGGTATTATCAGCGCTATGTCGACCATTTCCCGACTTCGGGCGAATTCGTCACCTTCGACCGCTCCTGGTACAACCGGGCCGGTGTCGAGCCGGTCATGGGGTTCTGCACGCCGGAGCAACATGAGAAATTCCTCGACGAGACACCGCATTTTGAACGGATGATCTGCAACGAAGGCATCCATTTCTTCAAATTTTGGCTGAATATCGGTCGCGAGACCCAGCTCGAGCGGTTCCATGACCGCCGCTGGTCGCCGCTGAAGAACTGGAAGTTCTCGCCGATCGACATCGCCGGCGTCAGCAAATGGGACGAGTACACCAAGGCGCGCGACCAGATGGTCGAGCGCACGCACAAGGAATTCTCGCCCTGGATCATCGTGCGCGCCAACGACAAGCGCCGCGCCCGGCTTGCGGTGATCCAGCGTATCCTTCTGTCGCTGCCCTATGATGGCCGCGACCTGGATGCCGTCGGCAAGCCCGACAAGAAGATCATCGGCGAAGGGCCGGGGTTCCTGAAGGACTGACGCACTGTCGCCCGGAGGTGCGCGGCGGTCCCGGAAAAACGGGATACACCAATCAAGAGCATGAATTACAGCGCCGCGCGGCTTTCGGCTCGCGCGGCGCTGAGACTTTCATGCCGGCCGCTCAGGCGGCTAGGCGGGCGATCCGCTGCAGCCGCTTCAGCGTGGTGTCATCCTGAAGCGCCTGCTGGAACAGCGTGATCTCGTGGTCGATACGATCGCACAACACCGCCGTATCGCCCTTGAGAAGGCTCCGCGTCTGCAGCAATGCCGCCACCGGCTTCTTGGCGAGCTGTTTCGCCCTCGCCAGCGTTGCTTCCTCGGCGCTGCCTTCCGTCACGATCTCGCCGACAAGGCCGAGGGCCTTGGCATCCTCGACGCCGAGCGTGTCGCCCAGGCAGAAGAAGCGGAAGGCGCCCGCATAGCCGAGCTTCTGGGGCGCCAGGATGCTGGTCGCCGCGTCCGGCACCAGGCCGAAATCGACGAACGGCACCCTGAAGGTGCTGCCCTTCGAGGCGATCACCATGTCGCAGTGGAACAGGATGGTGCAGCCGACGCCGACGGCATCGCCGTCGACGCAGGCAAGCACCGGCTTGGGGAAGGTCGCCAGCATGCGGAACATGTCGGTGACCGCGGCGATCAGTTCCCGGTGCTTGGTGGCATCGAGGAACTCCGAGAAATCGCCGCCAAGGCAGAAGCATCCGGCAAGGCCGCGCAGCATGACGACGCGGACCTCGTCATTGACGGCCGCCTCGTGGAGGGTCCTGGCAAGGCTCGCATAGGCATGCCGATCTAGCACCGGCCGGCCGTCATGCGAGGACACGGTGACGACCAGTGTATGGCCGCGCAGTTCCGGTTCGGGATGGAAACTCATGATCACCTCCCGGCTCACGAAGCCTGCTTCAGGCCAAGCAGGCCCGGATAACCCCGGTTCAGCACCGGCAGGAAGTGGTTGCGGCGGGCTCGCACGACCTCGAGCGTATGCTCGGTGAAGGTGAGCAGGGTCGCGACGACCTGCTGGTTGCCATAGGTGCGCTGGTAGCCCAGCGGCTTTGCCAGGAAGTGCAGTTGCAGGGCTCTCAGCACCCACATCGGCTCGAACTCGATGATGACCTGGTTGACGTTGCGCTTCAGGCCCCATTCCACGAAGCCGGCGATCAGTTCGGTGCCGACCGTCGAGACGCCGCGCTTGCCGTCACGAAAACCCGGAGCCACCGCGTAGCGGGTCAGTTCCCACACATTCGGTCCCGAGGGGGACTGCCCCTCGCAGAGATCGGACAGCACGTCCGTCAGAAGATGCGGCCGCGTCGTCGGCAGCATGCGCTGGTAACCGGCCAGTTCGCCGTTGCGGATCACAAGATGGTGTTCGGCCTCGTCATGGTCGAACTGATCTATCTCGAGCTGGTCGGGACGGTCGAGATCGGTCCATCCCATCTCCTCGACGAAGATCTTGTAGCGCAGGCGATGGACGGCCTCCCAAAGGTCGGGGCGTTCCATCAATTCCTGAGTGGTAAGGGCAAAAAGCATTAGCCGTCTCCTGGGCTTAAGAGGATGATACGGCCGGGCTTTCCCCAAAATATTACGCGAACGCGTAGGCAAGAATTCTAGGCCAGCACGGCCGATCCGGCTAATATAGCCACGCCTAATCGCCTCCGCGACAGCCTGCACACGGTTGGCGGTGCCCAGTTTGATTTGGCGTTAAGAAATCATTAGCCCTCTCCCAAGAGGGAGATTCGGCTGCGCTTTTCTGGAAATATCACGTGATCGCGTAGGCTGAAATTTTCCAGCTCGGCACGGCCGACCTAGCTAATATAGCCACGCCTGATCGCTTCCGCGACTGCCTGCACCCGATTGGCTGCGCCGAGTTTGCTCTTGGCGTTGAGAAGATGTTTCTCGGAAGTATGTTCCGAGATGCCTAAAATTTGAGATATCTCCCATTCGGACTTGCCAACGGCCGCCCATTGCAGGCATTCCCGCTCACGTGCCGTCAATTCTATATGATCGACGACGCTGTCGGCCTTGGTGTGCAGTTGCATGGCGCGGCCGATCGCATAGGTCGACGCCAGCGAGACCATTCCGAATTCCTGGTCCGACAGTTCAACGGATTCACCGCCCAGCGAGACCATGACGATCTGGCCGTCGAGCGTCACCAACGGAAACGCAAGACCATCGCGCAGCTTGAACTGGCGCGCGTCGCCCATGACCTCGTCGCTGCTCTTGTCGATTACGGCGTTCTTGGACGCGTCCCGCCATTGGAACGGCGCCTGAAGCTGCTTCATGTGACTGACGACCGGATCGTGGTCGACATAGTTGCGCGCCACGTAGCGCTCCAGCCATTCCCCGGGCCAATCGCAAAGCATCACATGCTGTTTCTGCCGGCCGCGTGGCGTGCCAGGTTGCGGCACGGTTCCCGCCATCAGGGCGGTCAGGCCGAAATTCGAAGTGACGCCCAGCAGCCTCTCGCAAACCGCCGCCGCGGTGCCAGCATTCTGCAACTGGTCAATATATTCCAGAGTTCTGTCAAACAGGCCCATCGCAACATCTACCCCATGTTGCTTCTGCTTTTTCATTGCCGATAGTAGACGCTCGAACACCCCTTCGCCATCAACCACGGGTCGCAATGATCTCCGCAAAGCCGGTAGCTTCCCCCTTCCGGCGCGCAGGGTCGTTTGCAACGGGTTGAACCATACGCTTAATTTAACCGCTTGAAATCAAAAACCGTTGTGCCTGCATCATTTTCATACGAAAAGCCTGCGAACGGGGACGAGGGCGGAGCCATATCGTGATCTTGCGGTGGATAACTCTGGCCCTGATGTCCGCACTTGCCGGCGTATTGCCCTTTGCCGGCGCGACTCAAGGCGCGGAGCCGCAGGTGCCGGTGCTGTGGGATGCCAAGGAGCGGTTGCCGAAACCCGATCTCTCCGCTCTGCCGCGACTCAGATTCCTCACAACCACCGATTTTCCGCCCTTCAACTTCCTCGACGGCGCGGGTCGCCTGTCCGGTTTCCACATCGACCTGGCGCGGGCAATCTGCGCGGAATTGGGCGTCGCCGAGAAATGCCAGATCCAGGCCCTGCCGTGGAACGAGTTGGAGGATGCCCTGCAGAAGGGCGAGGGCGAGGCGATCATTGCCGGCATCGCGGCGACGCCAGCGAGCCGCGAGAAATACGCCTTCTCGCGCTCCTATATGCAGTTCCCGGCACGCTTCATCATGCCGAAGGCGAAGGCCTTCGCCGAGCCGATCCTCGACAAGCTGCGCAGCAAGCGGGTCGGCGTCGTCGCCGGCTCGGCGCATGAGAAAATGCTGCGCGATTACTTCAGCACCGTGCAGGTGGTGACCTTCGAAACACCGGAAGCCCTCTATGCCGATCTCAAGGCCGGCAAGGTCGACGCCGCCTTCGGCGACGGCATGCGTTTCGCCTTCTGGCTGGGCGGCTCCGACGCGGCCGGCTGCTGCCGCTTTGCTGGCGGTCCGTATCTGGCGCCGGAATATCTGGGCTCGGGCATGGCGATCGCCACCAGGGCGGGCGATCCGGCGCTGGCCGCCGCCTTCGACTATGCGCTGCAGGAAATCTCGATCAAGGGCACCTTCGCCGAGTTCTATCTGCGCTATTTTCCCGTCAGCTTCTTCTGAAGGTTGCTGCCAACGCTAAGTCAGCGTGCGTAGGCGCGCCTTGGCCGCTCGCGCTATCGCGGCCACGGTCAGCGTGTCGAGATCGAGCTTGAGGCGGATGAGCTGCAGCACCCTGACCTCCTCCATGCGCATTTCGAGATCGACGGCGGCGACCTCGAAAGCGGCGGCGTAGGCTGTATCGCGCAGCCGCTCCGGCAGCGCTTCGGCAATGCGGGCCAGCACGCCTTCCAGCCCACCCTTCTCATGCAGCGCCTTCTGGCAGGCTTGCGCCACTGGAATCAGCCTGTCCTGGTTGAAGTCGACGAAAACCGGCCAGGAACGGACGACGTCGCCGATCCGCGCCAGCTCGACATCGGTCATGTCCCGATCGGAAGCCGAGGTGATGACCATCAGGTGGATCAGGGCTTCGTGCGGCGTCAACAAAGGCATTCAAAACTCCTGGCAGCGTGCATGTCATTCCCACAAACCGCGACACACTTCTGGGTGACATGCATTTGGAAGTGAGGCTCGAACGTAGGGACGCGAGTGTGGCGCCGCAAGGAAAACCGCCGCAAATCGTTGACGCTCCGGCCCGTCGCGCCTAGAGACCGGTCGACAAATCTTATCCGCCGCAAGACGGCCATGACTGGAACTTCGATATGACGGGATCAAACATCATCGATCTCAATCCCGAGATGCTTGCCGCGGCGGCCGAGAGCAAGGCCTGGCCGTTCGAGGAAGCGAAGAAAATCATCGCCCGGTACAAGGGCAAGGATTTCCCCGAGACCGTGCTGTTCGAGACCGGCTACGGCCCGTCCGGCCTGCCGCATATCGGCACCTTCGGCGAGGTGGCGCGCACAACCATGGTGCGGCATGCCTTCCGCGTGCTGACGCAGGACAAGGTCAAGACCAAGCTTCTGTGCTTCTCCGACGATATGGACGGCATGCGCAAGATCCCCGACAACGTGCCGGACCGCGCCGCGCTCGAGCCCTATCTGCATATGCCGCTGACCTCGGTGCCCAATCCGTTCGGCGGCGACTATGCGAGCTTCGCCGACCACAACAACGCGATGCTGTGCCGCTTCCTCGACACGTTCGGCTTCGATTACGAGTTCGCCAGCGCGACCAAGTACTACAAGGCCGGCCGCTTCGACGAGGTGCTGCTGCGCGCCGCCGAACGCTATGACGACATCATGGGTGTGATGCTGCCGACGCTCGGGCCGGAGCGCCAGGCGACCTACAGCCCGTTCCTGCCGATCTCGCCGAAGAGCGGCCGCGTGCTCTACGTGCCGATGATAAATGTCGACGCAAAGGCCGGCACCGTCACTTTCGACGACGAAGGCACCGAGACGACGCTGCCCGTCACGGGCGGCCATGTGAAGCTGCAGTGGAAGCCGGATTTCGGCATGCGCTGGGCGGCGCTCGGCGTCGATTTCGAGATGTTCGGCAAGGACCACCAGACCAATGCGGCGATCTACGACCGCATCTGCAACATCCTCGGCGGCCGCGCGCCGGAGCATTTCGTCTACGAGTTGTTCCTCGACGAGGAAGGCCAGAAGATTTCGAAGTCGAAGGGCAATGGCCTGACCATCGACGAGTGGCTGACCTATGCGCCGACGGAGAGCCTCGGCCTCTATATGTACCAGCGGCCGCGGCAGGCGAAGAAGCTCTATTTCGACGTCATCCCGAAGGCGGTGGACGAGTATTACGCTTTCCTTGGCGCCTATCCGCGCCAGGACTGGAAGGAGCGGCTGGGCAATCCGGTCTGGCACATGCATGACGGCAACCCGCCGGCCATCGACCTGCCGGTGCCGTTCGCGCTGCTGCTCAACCTGGTGAGCGCCTCCAACGCCCATGACAAGGCGGTGCTGTGGGGTTTCATCTCGCGGCATGCGCCTGGCGTGACGCCGAAGACGCATCCGGAGCTCGACCGGCTGACCGGCTACGCGATCCGCTACTTCGACGACTTCGTGAAGCCGACCAAGGTTTACCGCGCCGCCGACGAGGTGGAGCGCGAGGCGTTGGCGAGGCTTTCCGACGCGCTCGGCGCGCTGCCGCAAGGCGCCGACAGCGAAGCGATCCAGAATGCCGCGCTCAACGTGGCGCGCAAGATCGAGCGCTACCAAGACCATTCCAAGCAGAGCCCGGAAGGCGGACCCGGCGTGTCCGTCGCCTTCTTCCAGATGATCTACCAGGTGCTGATCGGGCAGGAACGCGGACCGCGCTTCGGTTCCTTCGCCGCACTCTACGGCATTGCCGAGACGCGCGCGCTTATTGAGCGGGCGCTGGCTGGTCAGTTGGCGGCGTAACGGCGCCGCCCTCGGCCGGCAGGATCGAATCCGGCGCCACGGGCGCCGGACCCGACATGGCCGGCACCGCCGGCAGGCCGTCAAGCTTCGGCGCCGGGCCAAAAATACCCTTCTTCCCGGAGCGGGCCTTGTTCTCGGCCTCGACATAGGGGCCGCCTTGCGCGGCGCGCGCCCAGCCGTTCTCGACCAGCCACTGGCCGATGTCCTGATTGCCGATATGGCATTCGGCGGAAATGGTATCGCGGCCGCCCTCCGGCGGCACCGCGCAGGCGACCGCTCGGCCGCGCAGGAACGCGCGGAAGGCTGTCCTGGCGCGCGTGCCGCAGGCCCAGGTCTGGCCCTGGTCGCTGCAGGTCTCGTCCGTCTTGACGGCGTCCACGCCGGACACGGAGACCGCATAGCCCTTCGCCTCGATCAGCCCGGCGGCGGTGGCGACCGGCTGGAACAATTTGGTGCCGTTCCAGTCGCCCGGCATCTTCGTTTTGGGCGGCTTGGGCGGTCCGGCCAGCGCCAGATCGCTGAGCGGCGCGCGCGGTTCGACCCGTTCGAGTTCCTGGTCCGACAGCTCGGGCGGCGCCACGACGTCGGGATCGATGGCCCTCGAGTGAACAGCGGGGTTCGGTGGAGCGGCTGGCGCGGGAATGGCCGCGGTCGTCGGCTCTTCCGGGAGCGTATTCGCGCCGGAGGCGGAGAGTGCATCGTCCCCGGAAATGGGGAGCGCATCGGCGATGGGATCGATCTGATCGACTGTGATGACGCTCTCATGCCCCTTGACCACGCGGCCGCCCGCCACAACGAGCGCGGCCATCACCGGAACCGCCAGAACCGTCAGGATGATTTGAAGAAGCCGCACCGGCCCGAACCTACTGGCTCGCCCAGACGATGCGCGCCACCCATTCGATTTCGCGCGTCGGGATGTCACGGTCCGGATGGGCGGGGTTGAGCGAAACCAGCACGATCGACTTCACCGTTTGCCGGTCGAGCACCTTGGCCATCACCTCCCCGGCGGTGGTCTTGACGACGACACGGTCGCCCTTGCGCGTCGGCGCGCCGGGTTCGACGATCAGCACATCGCCATTGCGGTAGAGCGGCAGCATGGAATCGCCTTGCACCTGCAGCGCGTATGAGGTCTCGGTCGCCCGCGCGGGAAGCTCGACCAGATCCCAGCCCTGCCCCGCCGGATAGCCGGCATCGTCGAAGAAGCCGCCCGCGCCGGCCTGGGCGAAGCCGAGCAGGGGAACGGCGCTGCGGTGTTGGGCGACGGAGGCAGCGCGCCCTTCGACCAGTCCGGTGAATTCCTCGAGCGACGCGCCGGTGGCCTCGATGATCTTGGCCAGCGATTCGGTCGAGGGCCAGCGCGGCCTTCCGTCGGACGACAGGCGCTTCGACTTGTTGAAGGCCGTCGAATCCAGGCCCGCGCGCCGGGCAAGGCCGGAAGCCGACAGCGAATAGCGCTCGGCGAGAGCGTCGATTGCGGCCCAGACGCGATCGTGTGAGAGCAAGTCCGCTCTCCTTCGAAAACAGGAAAAAATGCCTCAAGCCTGTCTAGCGCGCGACCATCTGATTGTCCACTGGCGAAGGGTCGGATCGCCGACGATCAGACCTGCTTGGCCTGCTCGCGCAAATTCTTGTGCGAAATCATGAAGGCGCGCTCGGTTTCGGTCGGCGGACGCGGCCGGGCGGCGCGGCCGAGCGCCGCGACGACCTCGTCGATGTCGAGGAAGCGACGCCCGCCGCGGTCATAGACGCCGCCCGTGGTCAGGATCAGTGCCGCCGTCTCGCCGCCATCGAGGACAAAGCGGTGCCGGCCGATGACTGACGTCCCTTCCCAGGTCTCGATCGACGAGACGACCTCGAAGCGGCGCCACAGCCTGATCTCGCGCACATAGGCGACCTCAAGCCCGCCGATCATCGGCGCCCAGCCATTCTTGCGCGCCAGCGCGATGAGGCCGATGCGCAGGAAGATGTCGATGCGGCCGAGATCGGCCAGCATCATGTAGCGGGCGTTGTTCAGATGCAGGTTGAAGTCGATGTCGATCGGCAGGCAGCGAAAGGCCAGCCGGCTTTCCTCGCCGGCCCGATAGGGACCACGGCTCGACGCCGTGGCCATGGTGCGTGCCATTCGCCCCCAGACATACATGGTCGGGGTTCGTCAGGCCGCCTCTCTGACCTCGCCCTTCTGGTAGGGGTCGAAGCGCTGGTAAAAGGTCTCGCCCTTCTCGGCCATGTCGAGCAGAAGCTTCGGCACCTTGAACTCGGCGCCATATTTCTTCTGCAGGCCCTTGGCGATCTTGACGAAACGGTTGGCGCCGATGCCGTCGATGTAGGAGAGTGCGCCGCCGGTGAAGGGCGCGAAGCCGAAGGCGAGGATCGAGCCGACATCGGCCTCGCGCGGGTCGGTGACGATGCCTTCCTCCATCACGCGCGCCGCTTCCAACGCGATGGTGACCAAAAGGCGCTGCTTCAACTCCTCATAGTCGATCTTGTCAGGGTTGAGCTGCGGATAGAGGTCCTTCAGGCCCGGCCACAGCTTCTTCTTCGCGGGCTTCGCCGGATAGTCGTAGAAACCCTTGCCATTCTTGCGGCCGAAGCGGCCATGCCTGTCGACCATGGTGTTGATCAGCGCCATCTGCTTCGGGTCGACCGCCTTCTCGCCGAGATCCCGGATGGTCTGCTTCATGATCTTCTGGGCAAGGTCGACGGCCGTCTCGTCGGTCAGAGCGAGCGGGCCGACCGGCATGCCGGCGGCCTTGGCGGCGTTCTCGATCATCGGCGCCGGGACGCCCTCGATCAGCATCTTGTAGGCTTCCGACATGTAGCGCAGCACGCACCGGTTGACGTAGAAGCCGCGCGTGTCGTTGACGACGATCGGCGTCTTCTTGATGGCGCGCACAAAGTCGAAGGCCACGGCCAGGGCCTTGTCGCCCGTCTTCTTGCCGAGGATGATCTCCACCAGCATCATCTTGTCGACCGGCGAGAAGAAGTGGATGCCGATGAAGTTCTTCGGCCGCGCCGAGTTCTTTGCCAGGGCGGTGATCGGAATCGTGGACGTGTTGGAAGCAAAGATCGCCGACGACTTCAGCACCGCCTCGGCCTTCTCGGTGGCATCCTTCTTCACGCCCGAATCCTCGAAGACCGCCTCTACAACGAGGTCGCAGCCGGCAAGGTCGGCATAGTCCGCCGTCGGCGTGATCAGCGACAGGAGCTTGTCCTTGTCTTCCGGCTTGGCGCGGCCCTTCTTGACCTGATCGGCCATCAGGCTGTCGGAATGCGCCTTGCCCTTCTCGGCCGAAGCCAGGTCGCGGTCGAGCAGCACGACCGGAATGCCGGCCCGCGCGGTGACATAGGCGATGCCGGCGCCCATGAAGCCGGCGCCGAGAATGCCGATCTTCTTGAACTTGGTTTCCGGCACGCCGGCCGGGCGCCGCGCGCCCTTGTTCAGTTCCTGCAGCGACAGGAACAGCGAGCGGATCATCGCCGCCGCTTCCTTGGTCTGCATGATCTCGGTGAAATAGCGCTGCTCGATCCTGAGCGCGGTGTCGAACGGCACCAGCAGGCCTTCATAGACGCATTTCAGGATCGCGGCCGCCGCCGGATAGTTGCCATAGGTCTCGCGGCGCAGGATGGCGATAGCCGGCGGCCAGAGATTGGCGCCGGCCGCCGAATAGATCGGACCGCCCGGCAGCTTGAAGCCCTTCTCGTCCCAGGGCGCCACCGGCTTCAGGCCGTTCTTGATCATCGCCTTGGCGGTCTCGACGAGCTTCTTCGGCTCCGCGATCTCATGGATCAGCCCCATCTGCTTCGCCTTTTGCGGCGACAGGTTCTGCCCGGTGGTCAGCATCTGCAGCGCCTGCTGCTGGTCCGTCAGCCGCGGCACGCGCTGGGTGCCGCCGGCGCCCGGGAAAATGCCGATCTTCACTTCGGGAAGCGCCATCTTCACCTTGTCGGAATCGGCGGCGACGCGGCCGTGGCAGGCAAGCGACATCTCGAAGGCGCCGCCCATGCAGGTGCCGTTGATCGCCGACACCCAAGGCTTGCCGGAAGTCTCGATCTTGCGGAACAGGCCGGTCATATAGCCGGCATTCTCGAACAGCGCCTTGGTCGCCTTGTCGAGATCCTTCTCTTTTTCCGCGGCGAAGGTGGCCAGCATCTTCTGCAGCATGGTGATGTCGGCGCCGCCGGAGAATGTATCCTTGCCGGAGGTGATGACCGCGCCCTTGATGGCGGCATCGCCGACCACCTTATCAACGATGGCGTCCAGCTCGCGCATCACCTCTTCGGTGAAGACGTTCATCGAACGATCCGGCATGTCCCAGGTGATCAAGGCAATGCCGTCGGCATCCACGTCGAGGGTGAAATTGGTGTAGCTCATCTCTTCTCTCCCTCAGACGCGTTCGATGATGGTGGCGGTGCCCATGCCGGCGCCGATACAGAGCGTGACCAGCGCGGTGGTGAGGTCGCGGCGCTCCAGCTCGTCCAGCACCGTGCCCAGGATCATGGCGCCGGTGGCGCCGAGCGGATGGCCCATGGCGATCGCGCCGCCATTGACGTTGATCTGGTCATGCGGGATGTCGAAGGCCTGCATGTAGCGCAGCACGACGGAGGCGAAGGCCTCGTTGAGCTCGAACAGGTCGATGTCCGACTGCTTCATCTTGGCGCGCTTCAAGAGCTTCTCGGTGACGTCGACCGGACCGGTCAGCATCAGCACCGGCTCCGAGCCGATATTGGCGAAGGCGCGGATGCGCGCGCGCGGCTTCAGGCCCATGGACTTGCCGGCCTTCTTCGAGCCGAGCAGCACGGCGGCAGCACCGTCGACGATGCCCGACGAATTGCCGGCATGGTGGACGTGGTTCACTTCCTCGACCTCCGGGTGCTTCTGCACCGCCACCGCGTCGAAGCCGCCCATTTCGCCCGGCATGACGAAGGACGGGTTGAGCGAGGCCAGCGACTGCATGTCGGTCGTGGGCCGCATGTGCTCGTCGCGGTCGAGGATCAACAGGCCGTTCTGGTCTTTGATCGGGATCACCGAGTTCTTGAAGCGGCCCTCTTCCCACGCCTTGCCGGCGCGCTTCTGGCTTTCGACTGCATAGGCGTCGACGTCATCGCGGGAAAAGCCGTATTTCGTGGCGATCAGGTCGGCCGAGATGCCCTGCGGCACGAACCAGCCGGGCAGGCCTACGGACGGATCCATGAACCAGGAACCGCCGGACATGCCCATGCCGACGCGCGACATGGATTCCACGCCGCCGGCAATGACGATCTCGTCCGCCCCTTGCGCGATCTTGGCGGCGCCGAAATTGATGGCGTCGAGGCCCGAAGCGCAGAAACGCGAGATCTGCATGCCCGGCGCCTTGGTATCGTAGCCGGCCTCGAAGGCGGCGGCGCGCGGAATGACCGAGCCCGCCTCGCCGACCGGGTCGACGCAGCCGAAGATGATGTCGTCGACATTGCCCGTGTCGAGCCCGTTGCGGTCGCGCAACGCCTCGAGCGTCTTCGCGGCGAGCCGCACCGCCGGCACCTCATGCAGCGCGCCATCCTTCTTGCCCCTGCCGCGCGGCGTGCGCACGGCGTCATAGACGTAAGCCTCAGTCATTTTCGTGCTCCTTGGCTTTGCCGGCCGCCGCGCTCAGAGAGAGCGCCCGATCAGCAATTTCATGATCTCGTTGGTGCCGCCATAGATGCGCTGGACGCGGGCGTCGCGGTACATGCGGGCGATCGGATATTCATTCATGTAGCCATAGCCGCCATGCAGTTGAAGGCATTCGTCGACGACTTTGCCCTGCAGGTCGCTGAGCCAGTATTTGGCCATCGAGGCGGTCACTGGGTCGAGGCCGCCGTCGATGTGGCGGGCGACGCAGTCATTGTAGAAGACGCGGCCGATCGTGGCCTCGGTCTTCAGTTCGGCCAGCTTGAACTGGGTGTTCTGGAAATCGATGACGGCCTTGCCGAAGGCCTTGCGTTCCTTGACGTAATCGATGGTGAGCGCCAGCGCCCGCTCGATCATGGCGATCGCGCCCGTGCCAATCTGCAGGCGCTCCTGCGGCAATTGCTGCATCAGCTGGACGAAGCCCTTGCCTTCCTCGTGGCCGAGCAGGTTGGAGGTCGGCACGCGCACGTCGTTGAAGAACAGCTCGGACGTGTCGTTCGACTTCAGCCCGATCTTGTCGAGGTTGCGGCCGCGCTGAAAACCCTCGGCCTCGTCGGTCTCGACGACGATCAGCGAGGTGCCCTTGGCGCCCTTGTCCGGATCGGTCTTGGTGACGACGATGATCAGATTGGCGAGCTGGCCATTGGTGATGAAGGTCTTCGAGCCGCTGATCTTGTAGTGGTTGCCGTCCTTCTCGGCACGGGTCTTGACGCCCTGCAGATCGGAGCCGGCGCCGGGCTCGGTCATGGCGATGGCGCCGATCAGCTCGCCGGTCGCGAGCTTGGGCAGCCATTTCTGCTTCTGCTCCTCGGAGCCGTAGTGCAGGATGTAGGGGGCGACGATCGAATTGTGCAGGCCGATGCCGAAACCGTCGACGCCGACATGGCCGATCGCCTCGATGATCGCGCTCTCATGCGCAAAAGTCCCGCCCGAGCCGCCATATTTCTCCGGCATGGAAGCGCAGAGCAGCCCGGCGGCGCCCGCCTTCAGCCAGCTCTCTCGGTCGAACATCTCGTTCTTCTCGAACTCGTCATAGCGCGGCGCGATCTCTTCGGCCATGAAGCGGGACGCCATGTCGTAGAGCATGCCGACCTCGTCCGCCGCCCAGGCGGGCTTCGGAAGACCAAGAATTTCGGCTGGATTTGTCGCCACGTTTTCCTCCGCGTTCCGACGATTGTGGGCCGGCGGCGCCGGCCCGCCGAATCTAGAACGCTTCCGCCGGCAACGCCATCAGCGTGTCCGCGCCACTGGAAATGCGGGCAAGCCGCGTCGCCGTTTCCGGCATGATGCGCTCCATGAAGAAGCGCGCCGTGACCAGCTTGGTATCGTAGAATGGCGCAGCGCCGTTGGCGCCTTCCGCGAGCTTGGCCTGCGCGGACTTCGCCATCTGGGCCCACATATAGCCCAGCGCCACGAGACCGAAGAGATGCATGTAGTCGGTCGAGGCGGCGCCTGCGTTGTCGGGCTTGGCCATGGCGTTCTGCACCAGCCACATCGTAGCCGCTTGCAGGTCGTTGAGACCCTTCTTCAGCGCCTTGGTGAAGGGCGCCATCTTCTCATCAGTGCGGTTCTCCTCGCAGAACTCGCCGAGCTCCTTGAGGAAGGCCTGCACGGCGCGACCGCCATTCTGCGCCAGCTTGCGGCCGACGAGGTCGAGCGCCTGGATGCCGTTGGCACCTTCATAGATCATGGCGATGCGGGCATCGCGCACGAACTGGCTCATGCCGTGCTCTTCGATATAGCCGTGGCCGCCGAACACCTGCTGGGCCATCACCGCGTGGTCGAAACCCTTGTCGGTGAGCACGCCCTTGACCACCGGCGTCATCAGGCCGGTGTAATCGTCGGCCGCCTGGCGGTCCTTGTCGTCGCCGGAACGATGCGCGACGTCGGATTTGATCGCCGTCCACAATGCCAGCGCGCGGCCGGCCTCGTTATAGGCCTTCATGGTCATCAGCGAACGGCGGATGTCGGGATGGACGATGATCGGATCGGCCTTCTTGTCCGGCGCCTTGGCACCCGACAGCGAGCGCCCCTGCAGCCGGTCCTTGGCGTAGGAGACGGCGTTCTGATAGGCGATCTCGGAGACCGAAAGCCCCTGCAGGCCGACGCCGAGGCGGGCCTCGTTCATCATGGTGAACATAGCCTTCAAGCCGCCGTTCAATTCGCCGAGCAGCGTGCCCTCGGCCTCGTCATAATTCATGACGCAGGTCGAGTTGCCGTGGATGCCCATCTTCTCCTCGATCGAGCCGCAGGAGAGCGTGTTGCGCTCACCGGGATTGCCAGCGGCATCAAGCTTGAACTTCGGCACGATGAACAGCGAGATGCCCTTGACGCCTTCCGGCGCGCCCTCGACGCGGGCCAGCACCAGATGGACGATGTTGTCCGACATGTCGTGCTCGCCGGCGGAGATGAAGATCTTCTGGCCGGAAATCCTGTAAGTGCCGTCGCCGTTGGGAACGGCCTTGGTGCGCAGCAGGCCGAGATCGGTGCCGCAATGCGGCTCGGTGAGGTTCATGGTGCCGGTCCAGCCGCCCTCGATCAGCCTCGGCAGCCAAGTGGCCCTCTGTTCGTCCGTGCCATGGGTGACGATGGCCGCGATGGCGCCTTGCGTCAGGCCGGGATACATCATCAGCGCCATGTTGGCCGAAATCATGTATTCGGAGACGGCAGTGTGGACCGCATAGGGCAGGCCCTGGCCACCGAACTCGGCGGGTGCTGCAAGCCCCATCCAGCCGCCCTCGCGATACTGGTCGTAGGCGTCCTTGAAGCCCTTCGGCGTCGTCACCGAGCCGTCGTCATGGCGCACGCAGCCTTCCATGTCGCCAACCCGGTTCAGCGGATGCATGACGTTCTCGGCGAGCTTGGCGCCTTCGGCGAGGATCGCCTCGACCACGTCGGGCGTCGCGTCCGAGAAGCCCGGAAGATTGGAATAGCGCTGATAGCCCAGCACGTCGTTGAGCACGAACAGCGTGTCCTGGATCGGGGCCCTGTAGATCGTCATGCCTTCCTCCACCCTTACAGTCCCGGCCCGGCCGGCAAGTCGCCTCTCCCGGACAGGGAGACCGGGCCAATGTCGATGTTGCGATAGCAAATATTGACGTTTGCGTAAACGTCAACTTCGTCGCAGCCTGAAATTTTTGTGAGCGGTCAGGCATTGTGACGACAAAAAAGCCGCGCGGCCATAGCCACGCGGCTTTCTACGTCCCGGTATTCCGGAAGAGCGGGCGATCAGCCGGCGGCGCTGGCCTGCGGCGGCGCGGTGCGCTCGACGAGCATCTGCCGCACGACCGACATCGAGTTGCTCAGCTCGCCGATAGCATCATCGATCAGCGCCCGCTGCTTCTGCAGGCGAGCGAGCTGCTTCTCCGACTTGTCGAGCGCCAGCCGCAGCTGCTTGGTGTTGGTGCCGGTCGGATCGTAGAGATCCATCATCTGCTTGACGTCGCGCAGCGAGAACCCGACCTTGCGGCCGAGCAGGATCAGCTTCAGCCGAGCCTTGTCGCGGCGCGTGTAGAGACGGGTCGAGCCGTCGCGATGAGGATTGAGAAGGCCCTTGTCTTCATAGAAACGCAGCGTGCGCAGCGTCACGCCGTATTTCTTGGCCATCTCACCGATGCGGACGAATTCCTCGCCTGCCTCGGCTGGTATGTCATTGGTATTGGCCGCGGCTTCGCCGGGCGAAACAAGTTTCATGGTCACTGGCATTCCCCTGGTGGCGTCGCGGTCGCGGACCAAGCGTCGCCTGAATGGAAGCGGGGGCGTGCTTCCAATCGTGGTTGCAACAACAAATCAATCGCAAGAGGCACGGCTTCGCACCTTTTACGTTTACGTCAATCCTATATCGACAGCCGCAGGGTGACGCAAGGGCGTTGTCGGAGCGAACCTTTATGCCGCACCCGAAATGCCGCTCACGATTTATGCGCGACTTCTTAAGCTTGGTTAACGCCTTGTTTACCACGTTGGGCGAAATGTGCGCATGTCGGTCACCCGTGGTTATCCTGTAGCGAATTTTTCACGGTTTTCGAAGCGCGGGTAAAACCCGGGAAGCTCGTCTTCCTCCGCAGCAAAACCGCTCGGCTCGCTTCGTACCCGGCAGGCTACTGGGAAACCGGTCTTTGGCCGGCCACTCTGAACACGGGCGCATCGATGAACAGCAAGCGGTCCTATCTCGATACACTCAACGCCGGCAGGCAACGTCGGCCGCATGCCTCGCTCGAAGAACTGAACCGCTCGCTCGAAACGCTCGAGCAGAGGCTGGACCGGACGCGCGCCGACATGCCCGACCGCCCCGACCCGCGACGGCCGACCGCCGAGCCGCGTTATCCCAGCACGCAGCCTTACGGCCAGGCGCCGCGCTGGTATGAGGATCCCTATGCCGTGCAAAGACCCCTGGATCGGGCGCCGCAGAATCCGTGGCCGCAGGAGCGCGCCCCGCAAAACCCCGCGCCCGCCTATCAGGCGATCGCGCGCGACATCGACCGGGTGCGCGGCCAGGAAGACAGCGTCGCCATGGTCGGCAAGATCGCCGTCGAGCTGCGCGGGCTGCGCGAGGAACTTCGGCACCAGATGACCGCCGGCCTGCAGCGCGAATTCGAGGCGTTTCGCCAGGATATCGACCGCGCCCTGCAGGCCAACAGCCAGCGCGGCGCGATGCCCGACAAGAGCAGCGCCGAGCTCGGCCTCGAATTCGAGCGGCTTTCGGGAGCGATCCAGTCGCTCGCCGAAAAAAGTGATGACCGCAGCGTCAATCTGCTGCGGCTGGAACTGGAACAGGTGAAGGGCGCGCTGGACACGTTGGCGCG
>NZ_RZRY01000340.1:0-6814 GCF_003998035.1 Mesorhizobium sp. M2A.F.Ca.ET.039.01.1.1
AACCGACGGCGTGCAGATGGCGCCGGAGGCGATCGAGGCCGCCCGCAACGCCATCGTCAGCGAATTCGGTGCGAAATACCTGCCGGAGAAGCCGCGTTTCTACACCACCAAGGCCAAGAACGCCCAGGAAGCCCACGAGGCGATCCGCCCGACCGATTTCCGGCGCACGCCGGCTTCCGTTCGGCAATATCTCGACGCCGACCAGGCCCGCCTCTACGAGCTGATCTGGAAGCGCGCCATCGCCAGCCAGATGCAGCCGGCCGAGATCGAGCGCACCACGGCCGAGATCGAGGCCGTCAACGGCGCTCGCACCGCCGAGCTGCGCGCGATCGGTTCGGTCATCCGCTTCGATGGCTTCATCGCCGCCTATACCGACCAGAAGGACGAGGACGCGGAGGACGAGGAGAGCCGCCGCCTGCCCGAGATCCGCTCCGGCGAGCAACTTGCCCGCCAGGCGATCAACGCCACCCAGCACGCCACCGAACCGCCGCCGCGCTATTCCGAGGCGTCGCTGATCAAGAAGCTGGAGGAGCTCGGCATCGGCCGGCCATCGACCTACACCGCGATCCTGAAGACGCTCGAGGATCGCGACTACGTCACCATCGACCGGCGCAAGCTGGTGCCGCAGGCCAAGGGCCGGCTGCTCTCGGCCTTCCTCGAAAGCTTCTTCGAGCGTTACGTCGAATATGATTTCACCGCTTCGCTCGAAGAGAAGCTCGACGAGATTTCCGACGGCAAGCTCGCCTGGAAGGACGTTCTGCGCGACTTCTGGAAGGATTTCTCCGGCGCCGTCGACGACATCAAGGAATTGCGTGTCACCGACGTGCTCGATGCGCTCAACGAAGAGCTCGCGCCGCTTGTCTTCCCGGAGCGCGAAGACGGCTCCAACCCGCGCATCTGCCCGAAATGCGGCACCGGAAATCTGTCGCTGAAGCTCGGCAAGTTCGGCGCTTTCGTCGGCTGCTCGAACTATCCGGAGTGCTCCTACACCCGCCAGCTCGGCGACGCCGCCAACCCCAATGGCGAGAACGGCAATGGCGAGGACGGCGTCAGGCTGCTCGGCAAGGATCCTTACACGGCCGAGGAAATCACGCTGAGGAGCGGCCGCTTCGGTCCCTATATCCAGCGCGGCGAAGGCAAGGACGCCAAGCGCTCGAGCCTGCCCAAGGGCTGGACGCCCGAGTCGATCGACCACGAGAAGGCGCTGGCCCTGCTGGCTCTGCCGCGCGACGTCGGAAAACATCCCGAAACCGGCAAGATGATCTCGGCCGGCCTCGGCCGCTACGGCCCGTTCGTGCTGCATGACGGCACCTACGCCAATCTGGAGAGCATCGAGGACGTGTTCTCGATCGGCCTGAACCGCGCCGTCTCGGTGATCGCCGAGAAGCAGCAGAAGGGCAAGGGCGGCCGCAACGGCGCCACGCCGGCGGCGCTGAAAGAGCTTGGCGACCATCCGGACGGCGGCGGCAAGATCACGGTACGCGACGGCCGCTACGGGCCCTATGTCAATTACGGCAAGGTCAATGCGACGCTGCCCAAGGGCAAGGACCCGCAATCGGTGACGATGGAAGAGGCGCTCGCCCTGATCGCCGAAAAGGAAGCCAAGGGCGGAGGTGGCAAAAAGCCCTTCCGCAGGGCGGCGAAGAAGGGGTAGCAGGACGTGGCGCGCAGGATCTCCGGAAGAAGCCACGGCGATCCGCGCCACGCCGACACGAGGGCCAAGGTCAAGGACGACTATCGGCCCTCGCGCGACGAGATCCTGCGCTACATCGCCGAAAATCCCGACCGCTCCGGCAAGCGCGAGATCGCCAAGGCCTTTGCGCTGCGCGGCGAGGATCGCGTCTGGCTGAAGGACATGTTGCGCGATCTCCAGGATGAAGGTCTGCTCAACAAGGAGCGCAAGCGCCTGACCCGCGCCGGCGCAGTGCCTCACGTCGCCGTGCTCGATATTTTCGGCCGAGACGAAGACGGCGTGCTCCTGGCCAATCCGAGCGAATATACCGGCGCCGGTTCTCCGCCCGTCATCGCCATCCGCATCTCGCGCGGCGCCGGCGGCCCGGCGCCCGGCATCGGCGACCGTGTGCTTGCCAAAACCTTCCCGACCGACGACCCGTCGGGCCCCGCCTATACCGGCCGGGTGATGAAGATCTTCGAGAAGCGCAGCGACGCGGTGCTCGGCGTCTTCCGCGTGCTGAAGGACGGCACGTTCCGCATCGAGCCCGTCGAACGCCGCCAGCCGGAGCTGATCGTCGACAAGGAATTCCAGAACGGCGCCCGGAACGGCGATCTCGTCGAGGTCGAGCCGGCGCGGGCATCACGTTACGGGCTGCCCAGGGCAAAAGTGCTGGCGGTGCTGGGATCCTTGAGCAGCGAAAAGGCGGTCTCGATGATCGCCATCCATGCCCACGACATCCCCCATGTCTTTCCGGCGGATGTGATTGCCGAGGCCGAAGCGGTGAAACCAGCGACGCTCGATCACCGCGAGGATTGGCGCGACCTGCCGTTGGTGACCATCGATCCGGCCGACGCCAAGGACCATGACGATGCTGTCTTCGCCACGCCCGACACGGACGAGAAGAATCCCGGCGGGGTCGTCGTCACCGTGGCGATCGCCGATGTCGCGGCCTATGTGCGCTATGGAAAGCCGCTCGACCGCGAAGCCTTGAAGCGCGGCAATTCGGTCTATTTCCCGGACCGGGTCGTGCCGATGCTGCCCGAACGCATCTCCAACGACCTCTGCTCGCTGCGCGAAGGCGAGGACCGGCCGGCCATCGCGGTGCGCATCACCTTCTCCTCGGAAGGCCGAAAGCTGCGCCATTCCTTCCACCGTGTGATGATGAAGTCGGCGGCCAAGCTCGCCTACCCGCAGGCGCAAGCCGCGATCGACGGCGTGCCCGACGACAAGACCCGGCCGCTCCTCGACAGCGTCCTGAAGCCGCTCTGGGATGCCTATGCCGTGCTGAAGCGCGGCCGCGACGCCCGCCAGCCGCTGGAGCTCGACCTGCCGGAACGCAAGATCCTGCTGAAGCCGGACGGCACCGTCGACCGGGTCGTCGTGCCGGAGCGTCTCGACGCGCATAAGCTCATCGAGGAGTTCATGATCCAGGCCAATGTCGCGGCCGCCGAGACCCTGGAGGGCAAGAAAGAGCCCCTCGTCTACCGCATCCATGACGCGCCGTCGCTCGCCAAGCAGGAATCGCTGCGTGAGTTCCTGCAAACGCTCAGCCTGTCTCTGGCGCGCGGCGCGCAGATGCGGCCCAGCCAGTTCAACGGCATTCTGGAGCGGGTGCGCGGTGCCGACAACGAGGCGCTGGTCAACGAAGTGGTGCTGCGCTCGCAGAGCCAGGCGGAGTACTCGCCGAAGAACATCGGCCATTTCGGCCTCAACCTCCGTCGCTACGCGCATTTCACCTCGCCGATCCGCCGCTATGCCGATCTGATCGTCCACCGGGGGCTTATCTCGGCGCTTGGACTTGGGCCTGGCGGGCTGACGCAGCAGGAGGCGGACCGGCTGGAAGAGGTCGCCGCGCTGATCTCGGCCACGGAACGCCGCGCCATGGCCGCCGAGCGCGATACGGTCGACCGGCTGATCGCCGCCTATCTCGCCGAGCGCGTCAACGACACGTTCGACGCGCGCATCTCCGGCGTCACCAAGGCGGGGCTGTTTGTCCAATTGCCGCAGTATGGCGCCGACGGCTTTATTCCGGTGTCAACTCTGGGCGGCGACTACTATATCTATGACGAAACCGCCCGATCGCTGTTCGGCGAACGCACCGGCAAAGGCTATCAGCTTGCCGACCGCGTCGAAGTTCGGCTGGTCGAAGTCGCGCCGATGGCCGGTGCGATGCGTTTCGAGATGCTGACCGACCCGAAGCCCCTGCCCGGCTCGAGGCGGTCGTTCCACAAGGCCAAGGGCCGCGCCCGCGCGTCGCAACCGCGCGTCGGTCCGCGCGGCAGGAGAAGATGATGCCAGGCGATTCGCATGTGGAAGAACAGGTTTTTGGTGGCGAGCATCACTCTGGCCGTGTCGCCCGTCCGCTGTGGACGGCGATCAAGCGCGGCCTTCTCGGCCGTTGCCCGCGTTGCGGCGAAGGCAAGCTGTTTTACGCCTTCACCAAGACCGTCGACACGTGCAGCGTCTGTGGCGAGGAGATCCATCACCATCGCGCGGACGACCTGCCTGCCTATCTGGTCATTGTCATTGTCGGCCACATCGTGGTTGGCTCGTTCATGGCAGTGGAGGCGACCACCACGCTGTCAAACTTACAGCACGCGCTGATCTGGGTGCCGCTGACCATCATTCTCGCGCTCGCACTTTTGCAACCGGTCAAGGGCGCCGTCATCGGCCTGCAATGGGCGCTTTATATGCACGGCTTCGGCGGCGAGAAGGATGAATTCGAGAGCCATTCGTAAGCCAGGTCGCACCGCTGTCCGCCCTGGTTCAAAAGCCGCGACGCGCAAGCCACTTTCACAGCAAGGAAGTTTCCGCTAGGTCGGGCGCATGGAAGGAATGACCAAGGCGGATGTCGACAAGCTCGATAAGGGCCTGGCCGTGCGCAGCGGCCGGGCGTTGCGTCCGCGTGATGCCGCGACGCTTATTCTGCTCGATCGCCAGGGCAAGGATGTCCTGGTGCTGATGGGCAGGCGCCACGCCAGGCATGCCTTCATGCCCGGAAAATACGTCTTTCCCGGCGGCCGCACCGATCCCGCGGACAGCCGCATTGCCGTCGGCGCGCCTCTGCGCGGCGAAGAAGAGAAAAAGCTGGTCGCCGGCCCCGGCCGCGCCAGCGCGGCGCGGGCGCAAGCAATCGCCCTGTCGGCGATTCGCGAGACCTATGAGGAAGCCGGCCTGCTGATCGGCCGCAAGGGCGCCTTCTCGACCGCGAAGCGCGACTGGCAGGGTTTCGCCGAACATGGCGTCATCCCGTCGCTGGACGTGCTCCGCTTCGTCGCCCGCGCCATCACCCCGCCCAATCGCGTGCGCCGTTTCGACACGCGCTTCTTCAGCGCCTGGCGCCACGACGTTGCCGTGGAATTGCCCGGCGGCGGCCCGACCAACGAGCTGGAGGAACTCGTCTGGCTGCCGCTTGCCGATGCCCGCAAGGCCGACATCCCGGACATCACCGGCATGATCCTGGAAGAACTGGAAGGTCGGCTTGCAGAGGATCCCTTGCTGCGGCCGGGCGGCGCCGTGCCGTTCTTCCGGCTCGTCCGCAACCGCTTCGTCCGCGAAGTCCTTTAGAAGCAGAGCATTTTGGTCCCATGACGGTCGATACCCAACAACAGGGCGACGAACGCGTACACTGGCTGCCGATGGTCGCGGCTATCTCCTCGATCAGCGTCGTCGGCATCGCCATCGGCCTCGGCATGCCGCTGCTAAGCGTCATTCTGGAAAGCCGCGGCCACTCCGCATCGATGATCGGCCTCAACACGGCCGTCGCCGGCCTCGCCTCGATCGCCGGCGCGCCTCTGGCCACGCCGCTTGCCATGCGGCTCGGCGTCGCCTGGACCATGCTGTTGATGATCGCCATCGGCGCGCTCGCGTTCGTCGGCTTTCACTTCGCGCCGGATTTCTGGATGTGGTTCCCGCTCCGCGTCGCCTTGCATATCTCGCTGACGGTGCTGTTCATCCTGTCGGAATTCTGGATCAGCACCTCCGCGCCGCCGAACCGCCGCGGCCTTGTGCTTGGCATCTACGCCACCGTTTTGTCGCTCGGCTTTGCCGCCGGACCCTGGCTGTTCGCCCATCTCGGCAGTTCGGGCTTCCTGCCATTCGGCGTCACCATAGCGCTGGTCACGCTTGCCGCGATTCCAGTGTTGGCGGCCCGCAACGAGAGCCCGACCATCGTCGCCGAGAGCGAGACCAGCCATTTCCTGCGCTACGTCTGGCTGGTGCCGACGGCGACCTTCGCTGTGCTTGTCTTCGGCGCGGTCGAGACCGGCGGTTTCTCGCTCTTCCCCGTCTATGGCAGCCGGATCGGCTATTCCGAGGCCGACGCTGCACTTCTGCTGACGATGATCGGGCTCGGCAACGTGCTTCTGCAGATCCCGATCGGCATGATCAGCGACCGTGTCTCGGACCGGCGCCATCTGCTTCTGGGCTGCGCCACCGTCGGCCTGATCGGCACCGTCTTCATGCCCTTCTTCGCGCAGAACTGGCATCTTATGGCCGCCCTTCTGTTTGTCTGGGGCGGTGTCGTCGCGGCCATGTACACGATCGGCCTTGCCCATCTCGGCTCGCAGCTTTCCGGCCATGAGCTGGCATCCGCCAACGCGGCCTTCGTGCTGTGCTATGGCGTCGGCATGGTGATCGGTCCGCAGGCGATCGGCATCGGCATGGACGCCTTCGGCCCCTCGGGCTTCGGCTGGTCGCTGGCGATCTTCTTCGCCGCCTACATGCTTCTGGTCCTGGTCAGGCTGGTGCGCAAGATTCTCTAGCGGCGGACGCCGCCGGCACCCGGCATCCTGACATCACCGTGTCAGCAGCACCCCTGCTATACCCTGCCTCCAACGCCAGGCAGGAGAATTGCGATGATCGACAGCGGCTTTGAAACCAAATCCCTCAGGATGGAACTGCTTCTGCTCGTCACATTCCAGGCGCCGGCCGCCGATGTCGAGCGCATCATGGAGGCGGTGGTGGCGATCACCCCACTGCCCATGGGCAAATATGACAGCAACGCCTATCAGTCGGCGCAGGGCATCGAGCGCTATCGGCCGCTCGACGGCGCCGCCGCCGGCGCCGAGAACGAACTGCGCCGGCGGCCGGGCACCGTCGAAGTGTCATTCGAGATCGCTGACGACCAGGCGCTCGCCG
>NZ_RZRY01000341.1:0-6794 GCF_003998035.1 Mesorhizobium sp. M2A.F.Ca.ET.039.01.1.1
ACCACCGACGATCCGCGCTGGGAGTGCGTCGACATCCGCGCCTTCAAGGACGTGCCGAAGCCGGTGACGCTGGAACAGGTCAAGGCCAATCCCAAGCTCGCCGAGATGGCGCTGGTGCGGCTCGGCCGGCTTTCCGTGCAGCCGGTGACGCCGGCCGAATGGAAAGAGGTCTGCCGCATGGCCGAGCTCAACCCGGCGCCGTGACCAGGCTCACGCCGAAAAGCGCCAAAAAGTTCATCCTCGACAACACAGCGCTGATGGCGCCGCCGCATGTGCCGGAAGTGCTGCTGCACCTCGCCGACGAGGCACATGACCTTTGGCTGCGCACCGAGGAGGAGCTGGCCGAGATCGGCCTGCCGCCGCCCCTCTGGGCCTTCGCCTGGGCCGGCGGCCAGGGCCTCGCCCGCTATGTGCTCGACAATCCCGGGGCGGTGCGCGGCAGACGCGTGCTCGACTTCGCCTCCGGCTCGGGCCTCGTCGCCATAGCCGCGATGAAAGCGGGTGCGAGGCAGGCGATCGCCGCCGACATCGATCCGTTCTGCGAGACGGCGATCGCGCTTAACCTCGAAGCCAACGGCGTCGAAGCGCAATTCCTCGGCAAGGATTGTGTCGGCACCGACGATGGCTGGGACGTCGTGCTTGCCGGCGACGTCTTCTACGACAAGGCTTTCGCCGACAGGCTGCTGCCCTGGTTCACGAGCCTGCGGGCGCGCGGCGCCGAGGTCTTCGTCGGCGACCCCGGCCGCGCCTACCTCCTCAGGTCCGGGCTGCAATCGCTTGCCGTCTATCAGGTTCCGGTGACGCGCGTGCTGGAGGATGCCGAGGTCAAGCGCACGACCGTCTGGCGCCTCGCTTGACGCGATCGCCGAACAAGCGTTCCATCGCATCTCGATCTGGAGGGGAAAAGCATGGATTTTTCGGTCGTGAACTGGCTGGCGGTGATCGTCGCCGCCGTCGTCGCATGGTTGTTCGGGGCAGCCTGGTATATGAGCCTGAGCAAGCCTTGGCTGAAGGCGGCCAAGCTCGACCCTGCCACCATGAAACGCTCGGCCGTTCCGTTCGTCATCAGCTTCATCGCCGAGCTGATCATGGCGCTCGTGCTGACACTGGTGGTGGGGGCAATCACCGGCGGCGAGCCGAACCCGGTCGCGGGCTTGCTGTTCGGCTTCGTGCTTTGGCTGGGGTTCATCGCCACCACGCTTGCCGTCAACCACCGCTATGAAGGTTTCGGCTGGGCGCTGACCTTGATCGATGCCGGCCACTGGCTGGGCGTGATGCTGATCATCGGCGCCGTCATCGGCTGGTTCGGCGCGCCGGCGGCGCCGGCAGTCTGACGACAGGTCCTATGTCGGCGTTTTCGCCACCTCGTCCAGCAGCCATTCGCGAAAAGCGATGACCCGCGCGTCGTCTTTCGCAGTCTCGGGGTAGACCAGGAAATAGGCGAATTCCGGCGCGACCTTGATGCCGAGCTCGAAGGGTCGCACCAGGCGCCCTTGCGAAAGATCGTTGGCGACCATGGCGAAGTCGGCCAGCGCCACCGCATTGCCGTCGAGCGCCGCCTGGGTGGCATCGGTTGACGATCCGAACACCAGCGTGCGGCTGTCGTCGAAATCATCGACGCCGGCCGCCTGCATCCACATGCTCCAGTTCGGCCAGGTCACGCCCTGCCGCGACCATTCGATATGCGCGAGCGTATGGTTGAAGAGATCGCGCGGCTCGTTCAGCGGCGGACCCGACGCCAGCAGCGCTGGGCTGCACACCGGAATGATGATGTTCTCGAACAGCCGGTGCGCGACGAGCCCCGGATATTTTCCGGTACCGAAGCGGATGCCGATATCGACATCGTCGCGCTCGAAGTCCCTTACGTCGTAGGTGATGTCGAAGCGCAGCTCGATGCCGGGCTTCTGCTGGCGGAAATCGTCGACGCGGCGCATCAGCCATTTCGTCGCGAACTGCGCGTCGAGCGTCACCTTCAGCAATGCCGTGCCGCGGGTCATCTTGCGGGCGCGGCTGACCGCCCGGTTGAGCAGGTCGAGCGCGTCGATCGACGCATCATGCAGCAGGCTGCCCGCCTCGGTCAGCCGGATGCTACGGCTGGTGCGCGTGAACAGCACCAGGTCGAGCTGATCCTCGATTTCCTTGATCTGGTGGCTGACCGCCGCCGGCGTCAGGCCGAGCTCGTCGGCGGCGCGGGTGAAATTGAGGTGCCTGGCGGCCGCCTCGAACGTCCTCAGCGCGCGCGTTCCGGGCAGCAGCCTGGACATATGATCTCCAAATAAAACTTGATGATCGGAAAAGAACTACTCGTTTCTCGTTTGTTTTTCAATCCGGCATGATGGCTTCATCGAAACACCATCAAACCGGATTTGATATCCGGAGAACACGGGATAAAGCCATGTCCGAGATCGCCCTGAAGCCCTGCACCCCCCTGGAATCGCCCTCGGGCCTGACCCTTTGGCTGCGTTCGGCACGCGATTGGCTGCGCCAGGCCCGCGTCGCCGCCACCTTGCCTGGGGAATCCGTCGAAGACCTTTCCGACCGCGACCTGCGCGACGTCGGCAGCCGGCGTCGCGACATCGCAAAGGCATTGGACCGCGAGTTCCGAGAGATCGGACTGCTGGGGACAGGTTGGCAGCGTCGTCGCTAAGGCAGTAAGGGAGTAGGGCAGTAGCGAAAAGAACCGCCTACTGCCCTACTGCCTACCTCACCACCTTCACCACCGTCCTGTCCGACAGCAACGGCAGCAGCCTTGCCATGGTCCGCGCCGTCACCGCCACGCAGCCCTGGGTCGGCGTGAAGCCCGGCCGGGCCAGATGGAAGAAGATCGCGCTGCCGCGCCCGCGCAAGCGCGGCGCGATGTTCCAGTCGAGCACCAGGCAGACATCGTAGAGCCGGTCGTCGCGCTTCATCCGCTCATGGCTCGCGCCATAGGGGATCTTCACCGGACGGTTGTAGTTGCGGTCGTCCGGCACCTCGCACCAGCCGAGATCCGGACCGATCGGCGCCATCGGCAGCCTCGTCCTGCGCCCGCCCGCGAAATGATCGCCCCGGAAATAGCCCGACAGGATGCGCATCGACGCCAGCGGCGTCGCGCCGTCCCCTTCATGCTTGTTGGCGGTGATGCCGCTGCGCCCCAGGGCGCAGGGAAACACCGTTTTGCCGGCTTGCAGGAAACCTTGCGCGGGGTTGCCGGGGCGGGCACGCACCACCAAAACGCGCAAGCCTTTCGGCAAAAATGCGCCCGCCTCATTGCGCGCGCGTTTTTTCTTGTATGATCGGGTCACGGAACAAATCACTGTGATCGGCTGTTGCGCCGGTGAGCTTCCGCATAAATGGGGGGAGGTCAACTGAATATTCTTTTTAAAACAACGGATTGATATCCATGACATCACGCACCATCCTGATCGTCGATGACGACGACGACCTGCGCGCCACCCTGGTCGAGCAGCTGGCGCTCTACGAGGAATTCGACGTCCAGCAGGAATCGACCGCCGCAAAAGGCGTTGCCGCTGCGCGCGGCGGCGTCGTCGACCTTCTCATCATGGATGTCGGCCTGCCCGATATGGACGGCCGCGAGGCGGTGAAGATCCTGCGCAAGGGCGGCTACAAGGCGCCGATCATCATGCTGACCGGCCACGACACCGATTCCGACACGATTCTGGGTCTCGAGGCCGGCGCCAACGATTATGTGACCAAGCCCTTCCGCTTCGCCGTCCTGTTGGCCCGCATCCGCGCCCAGCTTCGCCAGCATGAGCAGAGCGAGGACGCCACCTTCTCGGTCGGACCCTACACGTTCAAGCCCAGCCAGAAGCTCTTGATCGATCCGCGCGGCGCCAAGGTGCGGCTGACCGAGAAGGAAGCCTCGATCATCAAATATCTCTACCGCGCCGACCAGAAGGTGGTAACGCGCGACGTGCTGCTGGAAGAGGTCTGGGGCTACAATTCCGGCGTCACCACGCACACGCTGGAGACCCATGTCTACCGGTTGCGCCAGAAGATCGAGCGCGATCCTTCCAATGCCGAAATTCTTGTGACAGAAAGCGGCGGCTACAAGCTGGTTCCTTAAACATTTCATGATCTAAGCAATTCCAGGAAAAGTACGAAACGGCTGGGCTTGGCGGCTTCGCCGTAGCCTTCCGTCCGGAATTGAGCCAAAAGAGATGAGAGCGGTCGGGCGGGACCGCTTCGGGTAGATCCTGATGCTGGAGGGTGATGGATCGGCTCGTTGCACGCATCGCACGATGCATGGTGGAGCGCTTCTCGCGCGCCCAGGAGGGCGCGCCGCTCCAAAGGAGGGACTGGACTGACCGCTCGGGGACACAGCTAGGATGGCGCTGGATGACGACATCCGCATCCTGTCCGGTGTGAAGCTTTTCCAGGGCTTCACCCAGGAACAGTTGCGCCTGCTCGCCTTCGGCGCCGAGACCACCATGCTGCAGGCCGACCATAAGCTCTACCGCGAGGATGATGTTGCTGATTCTGCCTACATCGTGGTCAGCGGCCTGATCACGCTCTATCGGGAGCTAGGGGGCGAACGCGTCCCGATCGGCACCGCGGGTCCGGGCACTATGCTGAGCGAACTGGCGCTGATAGCCGACACCAACCGGCTGACCAGCGCCTCCGCAGCGGTCGACTCTGAAGTGATCCGATTGAGCCGCAAGATGTTCCACCGAATCCTGGAAGAATATCCGGAGATCGCGGTGCTGTTGCATGAGCGCATCCTGGAGGAATTCCAGCAGATGATCGCCCGCATCGAGGAACTGGCGCCGCGTTTTACGGGGTAGGCGCCGCCGAAAGGCTGGCTGAGATTCAGGTCAGGCCGAGTCGAAAATGGTGGCTTCCGAGAACCGGAGCGGAGCGTACTTGAAGTACGTGAGCACCGGAAGCGCAGGAAGCCGCCATTTGCAGCCGTCCTCACCTGAATATCGGCCCGCCCTAATCCAGGTCGAACCGCGCGATGACCGGCACATGGTCCGACGGCTTCTCCCAGCCGCGGGCCGCCTGCAGGATCTCGTAGCCTTTGAAAGCCGGCACCAGGTTCGCGGAGGACCAGATGTGGTCGAGGCGGCGGCCGCGGTTCGACGCCTCCCAGTCTTTCGCGCGGTAGCTCCACCAAGTGTAGAGCTTCTGCTCGGCCGGCACGTTGAGCCGCATCAGGTCGACCCAGCCGCCGGTCTTGCGCATCGCCTCGAAATTCGTCGTCTCGACCGGCGTATGGCTGACGACGTTGAGCAATTGCTTGTGCGACCAGACGTCGTGCTCCTGCGGCGCGATGTTCAGGTCGCCGACCAGGATCGACGCCGACGATTCGTCGCCGCTCGCCGGCACGGAATTCATCTCGTAGACGAAATCGAGCTTGTGGCGGAATTTGCGGTTGATCTCCGGATCGGGCTCATCGCCGCCGGCCGGCACGTAGAAATTATGCACCAGCACCGATTTGCCGCCCGCCTGGACCCTGACCGACAGATGCCGGCTGTCGTCGATCTCGCAGAAGCGCCGCTTCTCAACCAGCTCGATCGGCCGGCGCGCGACGGTGGCGACGCCGTGATAGCCCTTCTGGCCGTGAAACAGGATGTGCTCGTAGCCCGCCTTGCGGAATGCCTTCTCCGGGAACAGCTCGTCCGGCACCTTGGTTTCCTGCAGGCAGAGCACGTCGGGCGCGCGCTCCTTCAACAGCCGCTCGACGATCGGCATGCGCAGGCGCACGGAGTTGATGTTCCAGGTGGCGATGGTGAAGGGCATGCGGTGGGGTCCGAGATAAAGCGCAAGACCTGCCAGCAGGGGGATGGGCATGACAGGAAATGACGCCGTTGTGGAAAGAGTCAGTGCCGGACCCTGCCAGCGACCGGCAGCGAAGACAAGCCGAAGCATGCCGCCGATCCTCGAGATGGCCAAGGCTTCCCAACTTCGTCATCCTAGGGCGAAGCGACGAGCGTAGACCCTAGGATCCATGCCGTTCGATCGACGCTAAGCCAGCGGTGCAAAATGAAGCGCTTGCCGTGCGCATCTGGTGTCGCATTCTGAACCTCCGCATCCTTCGGCAGAGGTAACGGCATGGATCCTAGGGTCTGCGCTCCGCTTCGCGTCGCTTCGCCCTAGGATGACGAAGGCTTTGGACCGGCGCGCTAAATGGAAGTCAGCGCGTCTTCGTGTTCAGCTCGCGGTTCGCCGTGTAGTCGATCGCAAACGTGTCGGCCGGGAAGCTAACGCCTTCCTTGGTGTTGAAGATCATCACCGTCGTGTCCTTGCCTTGCGCATCGGTGATCGTCCACTGGCGCAGATCATAGGTCTTCGGGTCGAACATCATGGTGATCATCGCGTTGCCGAAGACCGACTTGTCGGAAAGCTTGATGGTCGTAAGGTCGTCCTCTTCCTTGACGGCCTTGACGCGCCCGCCGGAGAGGTCGATCCGGTCGTCGAGCAGCAATTTCAACGGCGTCTTCGACAGCGGGTAGAGATCGGATGTGTTGAGCTTCTTGTTGAGGATCACCACCGACTTTCCGTCGGAGATGACGCGGAAGTTCGAAGAGCCGTCATAGTTGAAGCGGATCTTGCCCGGGCGCTCGAGAAAGAACTTGCCGCCGGTCTGCTCGCCCTTCGGGCCGAACTGGACGAACTCGCCGCTCATCGACTTCACCGAGGAGAAATGATCGGCGATCTTCTGCGCCGCCGGCGGCACCGCCGCCTGCGCGGCCGCCACAAGCTGGTAGCCGGGCACAAGGTTGAGAGCGGCAGCTCCGCCAAGCATCAAGCCGAGGCCGAGGAGCTGGCGGCGGGTGATGGCGAATTCGGTC
>NZ_RZRY01000342.1:0-6772 GCF_003998035.1 Mesorhizobium sp. M2A.F.Ca.ET.039.01.1.1
GCTGAAGGCTTCCAGCGCCCATTTCGAGGCGTGGTAGAGGCCGATCGAGGCGAAGGCGTTGACGCCGCCGATCGACGAAATCTGGATGATGTGGCCGGAACGCTGCGCGCGCATGATGGGCAGCGCCGCCTGGGTGACCCAGAGCGCGCCGAAGACGTTGGTCTCGATCTGGTCGCGCGCCTCCTGCTCGGTGACCTCCTCGACGGCGCCGAAATGGCCGTAGCCGGCATTGTTGATGACGACGTCGAGCCGGCCGAAGCGCTTGTGCGCTTCGGCGATCGCGGCGTCGACCGCCCGTTTGTCGGTGACGTCGAGCTTCAGGGCGGCGATGTTGTCGCCATATTTCTCGACGAGATCGGCGAGCGTGCCGGCATCGCGGGCTGTGGCGGCGACGCGATCGCCGCGGGCGAGCGCGGCCTCGGCCCAGACGCGGCCAAAGCCCTTCGACGATCCGGTGATGAACCAAACCTTGCTTGTCATGATGTGTATTCCTTGCCCTTGGAGGGCCGTGAATTCTCTCGGAGGATAAGCGGAGGAATCTCCGCTTACGGCATGTACGGCGCTGCCGGCGTTTTTCCAGATGCGTTCCGAGAAATAATCCGTGGGTCAGGGATAACGCACCGCACTTGACCAGGCGGGATCCTCATGCCTTTTCCAGTAGAGCGCCATCAACCGCTCGGTGATCGGACCGACCTTGCCGCCGGCGACCGGCGCGCCGTCGATCGTGGTGACCGGCATGATGCCGCCGGCGGTCGAGGTGATGAAGACCTCGTCGGCGCCTTTGAGAGCGGCGACGCTGACCGCTTCGGCTGTGACGGCGAGACCGATTTCAGCGCACAGGTCAAACACGGTGCGGCGCGTGATGCCGGGCAACACGCCGACGGCCGGCGTCGTGAGCCTGCCGTCCGTGACGCAAAAGACGTTGAAGCCCGGGCCTTCGGCGACATTGCCGTTGAAGTCGAGGATCAGCGCGGTGTCGGCGCCACGGTCATAGGCATCGTAAAGGCCACGAACCAGATCGAGCCAATGGTAGTTCTTGATCGAGGGGTCGATCGAGGCCGGCGGAATGCGCACCTTGTCGCTGATCGCGACATGAAGGCCGCTCCGCAACTGCTCGGCATTGGCGACCGAGCCGAAGGGGACGGCGAAGGCCATGAACCGGTTGATCGCCTGGCGCGGGTCGCGGCTGAAGGTCGGCGAGGCGCCGCGCGTGCACAGCATCTCGACATAAGCCGCGCGATGGCCCGACAGCGCGACGCAATTGTGCAGGATCTCCGCAACGCCGTCGCGATCGAACGGGATCGTCATGCGCAGCTTCTCCAGCCCGCCGAAGAATCGGTCGAGATGCAGGTCGAGGCGGAAGAAGCGGCCGTCCCAGACATGGACCGTGTCGTAGGTGGCGTCGGAATGCAGAAATCCCCAGTCCAGCACCGAGATTTTGGCCTGGGACATCGGCAGATATTGCCCGTCGAGGAAGGCGACGCCGTCGGGATAGGCATGCGGGTCGATGTGGCGTGGGGAGAGAAAGGGTAACCGGTTGGCTGGCGTGGCGGCTGCCTGGCTCATTTCATTCCTCCCTCGATCGTCGGCAAGGCAGACTAGCGTCCGGTTGCGGATGAAGTAGAGCCAGGCAGAAGGCGCCGCTTGGCCTCACTCATCCTCGTCGTCTTCCTCGAGCAGCCTTGTCGCGCGCCAGCGGGTGAGCACCGCATTGGTCTCATCGATAACGAAGAAACGCGCCGAATCCCGGTCATAGCCTTCGGCGAGCAGCTTCTCGTAATCGGTGTGGGCATGGCGGACATGGGCGATGGTGGCCAGCCACACCGCGATCGTTGGCGGCAAGGTCTTCATGTGCACCGAACCGGCATCGACGCGGATCTTTTCCATGTCGGCATAAGGCGCGAGCGGAAGAAGCGCTGTCAGCGCCTTGGCGATGGCGCGGCGGCGGCCGGTGGGGGCGCTCATTTGTCGTTGCGTCCGGCGATGGTCGCTTCGGGAAAGGCATCGGTTGAAGCGTAATAGGGCTTGATGTCGATGACCGGCGTGCCGTCGAGCACGTCGATGGCGTCGATCCCGATCCGTCCGCCCTCGATGTCGAGCGTGACGAGCTTCGCCACATGCAGGCCGACAGGATTCGGCCGGGCAGGGGAGCGCAGCGAGAAAACGCCTTTCGATTCAGCCGCATGGCGCGGTTTCTGCACGATCAGATTTCGCGGCGCGTGATGGAGCCAGGACAGGATGACCATGTGGCTGGCGCGTTCCAGGTTTCGCAGCCCCGGGCGATAGGGCTCGTCGATCAGGACTGTCGCGGCCCGCCCGGATTCGCGGGCGGCGCGCATGTTCTTGGGGCAATCCTCGCGCCTCGTCCAGGGCGAGACGATGCGTCCGATAAAGACGACATGGCCGTCCGGCCGCAACTCCGCCGGATCGGCCGCAAGAAGCGTTTCACCTTCACGCGTCTCGAACATGCTCTTCACTCCGCGCAAGAACCGTCTGCCAGGCGCGGATCACGGCTGCGCCATTTTCTTGTCCGGAAGCGACATAGCGCTTGCCAAGGTTTCGAAATCGACATAAACATATCTTTATATCTTTCAACGAGAGCCCGCTCATGCATGTCTCGCTCGACACAATGGTAGATACATTGAAGGCGGCGGCCGAATCCAGCCGGCTGCGCATCCTGGTGCTGCTTTCGCGCGGCGATCTCACCGTCTCCGACCTCACCGAGATACTCGGACAGTCGCAGCCCCGCGTCTCGCGCCATCTGAAGCTGCTGCTCGATGCCGGGCTGATCGGCCGCTACCAGGAAGGGTCCTGGGCCTTCTTCCGGCTGACCGATACGGATAATTCGCGCGATTTCGTGCAGCGTCTGGTCTCCGGCATCAGCGAGGCCGATCCGCAGGTGGTGCGCGATCTGGAGCGGCTGGCGGCGGTGAAGCGCAAGCGGCAGGACCGGGCCGCCGAGTATTTCTCCGAGAACGCCGCGAGCTGGGATCATATCCGCTCGCTGCATGTGCCGGACCGCGCGGTCGAAGCGGCGCTCATCAAGCTTGTCGGCAAGCGGCCGTTCCAGTCGATGCTCGACCTCGGCACCGGCACGGGCCGGCTGCTCGAAATCTTCGCGCCGCTCTATCGGCGCGGTGTCGGCATCGACATGTCGCGCGAGATGCTGACGGTCGCGCGCGCCAATCTCGACAAGGCCGGCATTGCCAATGCGCAGGTGCGTCAGGGCGATATCTTCTCGCCGCCGGTCGAGCGCAACGCCTTCGATCTCGTCACCATCCACCAGGTGCTGCATTATCTCGACGATCCCGCCCGCGCCATCGCCGAAGCGGCGCGGCTGCTCAGGCCATCGGGCCGGCTGATCGTCGTCGACTTCGCGCCGCATAATCTCGAATTCCTGCGCGACCAGCATGCGCATATGCGGCTGGGCTTCTCCGACCGGCAGATGTCCGATTGGTTCGCGGAGGCCGGCCTCGACCTCGAGGACAGCCAGGAATTCGAGCCGCGCGGCGGCAACGAGGCAAGGCTCACCGTCAAGCTCTGGCTCGGCCGCGACCGCCGCCTGCAGATCGCAGACCCGTCCAACGATTCCTTGCCAGTGAGGGAAACAGCCTGATGAACCAGTTCCGCTTTTCCCGTCGCCCCGACATAGGCGAGAAGGTCAGCGTCTCGTTCGAGTTCTTTCCACCGAAGACCGACGAGATGGAAGCAAGGTTGTGGGATACGGTCACAAGGCTGGAGCCGCTCAAGCCGGAATTCGTCTCGGTGACCTACGGCGCGGGCGGCTCGACCCGCGAGCGCACGGCGCGCACGGTCAAGCGCATCCTCAACGAGACGACGCTGACGCCGGCGGCGCATATGACCTGCGTCGACGCCGCGCGCGATCAGGTCGACACGGTCATCCGCGAGTTCGTCGAC
Source organism: Mesorhizobium sp. M2A.F.Ca.ET.039.01.1.1 (assembly GCF_003998035.1). Taxonomy (NCBI): domain Bacteria; kingdom Pseudomonadati; phylum Pseudomonadota; class Alphaproteobacteria; order Hyphomicrobiales; family Phyllobacteriaceae; genus Mesorhizobium; species Mesorhizobium sp. M2A.F.Ca.ET.039.01.1.1. The sequence continues at coordinate 3,919 of NZ_RZRY01000342.1, forward strand.
TTCGGCGTCACCCGTTTCGTTGCGCTGCGCGGCGATCCGGCCGCAGGCGTCGGAACCTCTTATCGCCCGCATCCGGACGGCTACGCCAATGGCGCCGAACTGGTAGGGGCGCTGAAGAGCGTCGGCGATTTCGACATCTCGGTCTCGGCCTATCCGGAAAAGCATCCGGAGAGCCCGGATTTCGCCACCGACATCGACATGCTGAAGCGCAAGGTCGACAATGGCGCGACGCGGGCGATCACCCAGTTCTTCTTCGACAACGATCTTTACGAGCGCTATGTCGAGCGGGCGCGCCGCGCCGGCATCTATATCCCGATCGTGCCGGGCATCCTGCCGGTGCATAATTTCACCCAGGTCGCCAATTTCTCCTCGCGCTGCGGCGCGCTGGTGCCGGCATGGCTCGCCGAGCGCTTCGAAGGGCTGGAGAACGACCCGCAGACGCATGCGCTGGTGGCCTCGGCCGTGGCGGCCGAGCAGGTGCTCGACCTCGTCGAGCGCGGCGTCGGCGATTTCCATTTCTACACGATGAACCGTGCCGACCTCGTCTTTGCCGTCTGCCACATGATCGGCATCCGCTCGCATGAGGCGGAGGCGACCGGGTCGGCCGCGGCCTGAGGTCGGCGGAAATGGAAAAGGCCGGGTGGAAACCCGGCCTTTTCGAACTGTTGGACTATTCTCGGTGCTTGGTCTTCCCTCTTTGGCGGGTCAGGGAAGAACACCTATGATCAGGGCACCGATGAATGCGAATGCGGCACAAATCATCAAAGCGTTGATCGGCCTCGTCAGTCCCATGCCATAGCCTCCTCTTCAGAGCTATGGCAGGAGTCTAGGGGCATTTGGGCCACAGGCAAGCGGAAAACGTGCTGCAATGCGACATGATTGTGGAATTTGCGACCCGGGATTTGCCGTTAGCCGTTGAAACTCTTCGGCAAAAGCCGGCTTCGCCGTTGTGAATAAATTGTGGCGGCGGTGTGGCATGACAGCGCTACCATTTGCCGAACAGCCGTCCGTCGATGGTGATGAGGCCCAATCCGATCAGCGTCATGCCGCCGATCTCGAACAGCGCCAGCCGCTCGCCGAGGAAGAGGAAACCGAGCAACACCGCGCTGGCCGGGACGATCAAGGTGACCAGCGAGGCATTGGTGGCGCCGGCCGAGGCGACGAGGTTGAAATAGAGGATATAGGCGAAGGCGGTAGACAAAAGCGCCAGGCCCAGCACCGCGGCCCAGACCGGCTGCGAGGCCGACAACGAGCCCGTCGGCCCATAGGCAATGAGCACGATGGGGATCATGATGATGGTCGAGGCGGTCAGCTGCCCGGTGGCGATGACTGGCGATGGCACGCCCTTGAAGCGGCGCGCGATCATCAAGGCGATCGCATAGGATACCGAAGCGCCGATCAGCGCGAATTTGGCCCAGACCGGCCCGCCGAGTCCGGCAACAAGGCCCGGACCGATCATCACCGCGGTGCCGGCGACACCGAGCGCGATGCCGGCCAGCTTGTTCCAGGACAGTTTCTCATCGGTGGTGAGCGCATTGGCCAGGATCAGCGTCCAGAACGGCGTGGTGGCGTTGAGCACCGAGGCGACGCCGGCGCCGAGCTTAGTCTGGCCGGCGAAGATCAGCGAGAAGGGCACGACATTGTTGGTGAGCGCCAGCAGGAAGAACAGGCCGGCATGCGGGAAGGCGAGCCGGAACGAGGGGCCGCGGACCGCCAGATAGAGCTGAAGTGCGATGGCGGCGATGGCGACGCGGAACAGCACCAGCGCAAGCGGGTGGATCTCGGACACTGCAATGCGGGCAAAGAAGAACGAGCCGCCCCAGATTGCGCCGAGCAGAAGAAGCTGCCCCCAATCCTTGAGTGTCATCGGTCCGCGCGTCGGCGCGGCGGCGGCCGTAATCGACATGTCCTGTTCCTCCCCAGGCCGATCGCAATCTCGGCTTCACACCTCACCAACCGATAAATGCGCTCGCCGGCAAGGGCCACCCGAAACCTGACTGGTGGTTTAGCTTTGGCAAAATGTGCAACCGGCCGCGTCGGGTCGCCAGACACAGAACTGTTTTCTTTGGCGGCTAGCTAGGATTAATTGTGCGCGCTCCAGCCCCGAGGATTCGTCCATGCAGCGATTCGAAAATGCCCGCGATGCGGCACTGGCGCTTCGTCCCGACGATCCGGTCTACTGTTTCCGCCCGCAGGTGCTGAAGGCGGATGCCCTGCAGTTCATGGGCATGTTTCCCGGCAAGACCGCCTATGCGGTGAAGACCAATGGTGAGCAGATCGTGCTGAAGACATTGGTGGAATCCGGCGTCAGCACCTTCGACGTCGCTTCGCCGGGAGAATTCGCGGCCGTGCGCGCCGTCTCGGCGGATGCCGAGATGCTCTACATGCACCCGGTCAAGGCGCAGTCGGATATCAAGCTGGCGCTGGAGAAATACGGCATCCGGGTGATCTCGCTCGACCATGAGGACGAGATCACCAAGCTGACGCGCGTCGTGCGGGCGCTCGATATCGACCCGGGCGCCATCACCGTCTTCGTGCGCATCCAGACCAAGGGCCATGCGGCTTACGAATTGTCGAAGAAATTCGGCGCCGGGCCGGCCAATGCGGTCGAGCTTGCCGAGCGGCTGAACCGGACCGGCTACAAGGTTGGCCTCTGCTTCCATGTCGGCAGCCAGATCGAGGATCCCGACACCTATGAGCGGGCGCTGGCCTCGGCCGACTGGGTGCGCAATCGCCTGACCTTCGACATTGCCGGGCTCGATGTCGGCGGCGGTTTCCCCGCCGAATACGGCCACGATCCAAACCGCAAGCAGGTCGAGATGCCTTCGCTCGGCCAGCTGATGTCGCGGCTTGC
>NZ_RZRY01000343.1:0-6759 GCF_003998035.1 Mesorhizobium sp. M2A.F.Ca.ET.039.01.1.1
GTATTAAATCTCCATTCATACCGGAATGAAACGCTCGAATGGATTCAAGCGATGGATCGTCTCAACGGCCTTCTTGCCTTTGCCCGCACCGCCGAATTCGGCAGTTTCGTAAGCGCGGGGCGAGCGCTCGGCATCTCCGCTTCCGCCGTCGGCAAGAGCGTCGCCCGGCTCGAGCAGGAGCTCGGCGTGCGGCTCCTGCAGCGCAGCACCCGGCGCATCGGCCTGACCGAGGAGGGCAAGCTGTTCAATGAGCGGGTGCGCCGCATCCTCGACGACATCGACGACGCCGAGGCGATGCTGTCACGGACACGCGAGACGCCGCACGGGCGGCTGCGTATCTCCACCCCGATCGTCACCTATCACCTGCTGTTGCCGGTGCTGTCGGAATTCATGGCGCGATACCCGGAAATCGAGCTCGATATCGATTTCAACGATCGCATCGTCGACGTCATCGAAGAGGGCATCGACGTCGCGATCCGCAGCGGCGAGCTGCCCGATTCACGGTTGGTGTCGAGGCCGGTCGCGCCCTTTCGCATGATCCTGTGCGCGGCCTCGTCCTATCTCGATCGGCATGGTACGCCTGGCACGCCGGCGGATCTGGCAGCGCATTTCGGCATCCATTTCCGTTTCCTCAACAGCGGCAGGCTGCTGCAATGGCCGTTCATCACCGGAAGCGCCGCGCCGCAGATACGCTCGATGCTGACCTGCAACAACATGGAGGCATTGAAGGGCGCGACGCTTGCCGGTCTCGGCATCGCCTGCATGCCCGATTTCCTGGTGCGGGAGGCGCTGCATGACGGAAGGCTGCGGACCGTGCTCGACGAACATGTCGACGGCCGCGGCCAGTTCCGCATGCTGTGGCCATCCAATCGCCACCTTTCGCCGAAGGTCCGCGTCTTCGTCGATTTCCTGCCCGAGCGGCTTGCTGTCGGGAGATAGCTCCCCCCAGGGGTGGTCAGTAGGTGGTGCGACCGCCCGAGAGGTCGAAGGTGGCGCCGGTGGTGAAGGTGTTCTCGTCCGACAGCATGAAGGCGATCATGGCGGCCGCCTCCTCGACCTCGACGAAACGGCCGCGCGGCACCTTGCCGAGCATGTAGGCGACCTGGGCCTCGGTGAGCTGCTCCAGAATGCGCGTGCGGGCGGGCGAGGGCGTCAGCGCGTTGACGGCTATGTCGTATCCGGCGAGCTCCTTGCCGAGCGATTTGGTCAGCGCCAGCACGCCGGCCTTGGCGGCCGAATAGGCGGCGGCGTTGGGATTGCCCTCCTTGCCGGCCACCGAGGAGATGTTGACGATGCGGCCGTAGTTGCGCGCGACCATGCCGGGCACCAGGCGCTTGCAGCAATAGAAGACACCGTTGAGGTCGATATCGACGATTTGGCGCCAGGCGGCGGGATCGTAGTCGACCACGGTGGCCGCCGGCCCGGCAATGCCGGCATTGTTGACGAGAAGATCGACGGGGCCAAGCATCCGCTCGGTCTCGGCGGCCGCGCGATCGACGGCTTCGATCTGCGACTGGTCGCAAAGGATGGCCTTGACCCGGCCAAGGGAGGCGAGTTCGGCTACGGCCGTGGCCATTGCGACCTGGTCGATGTCCCAGATGGCCACGCCGGCGCCCGACGACAGCAAGCGTCGCGCGACCGCAAGGCCGATGCCTTGCGCGCCGCCGGTCACCACGGCGACGCGGCCGGAAAGATCGACAGCATTCACACGACGGTTCATGGGCATTTTCCTCGCTCCCACCTTGCAATAGCGCGGATCAGGACCTGACGTTTCGCGCCACCAGCCTGGCTACGCTTGGCCCAATGAGCAGCACGACCAGGAAGCGTGCCGACTGCAAGGCCATGACGAAGGAGATATCGACGTTGCGCGCCGCGGCGGCGATGATGGCGACGCTGTCCATGCCGCCGGGGCTGGTCGCCAGATAGGCGGTCAGCGGATCGATGCCGAGCAGGCGGCTGATGACGAAGGCCATGCCGCCACAAAAGGCGATCAGCGCGACGATCGAGCCGATGATCTGCGGCAGGGCGCGAGCCGCGTGGCGCAGGATCGGCCGGGTGAAATTCAGCCCGATCGACCAGCCGACCATGGCATAGCTGATCGCCAGCAGCCAAGGCGGCAACTGCATCGGCACGCCGAGGCCGAGATGGATCACCGCGCCGAAAATGAAGGTGCCGAGAAAGAACGGCGAGGGCAGCCTGACCAGCTTTCCGGCCAAGCCGCCCACGATCGCGATGCCGATGGTGGCGGCGAAGGCCAAGGCATCGATCGGCGGAAACCAGACGATGGGCGGCACCTCGACGCCGGATGTGTCGACCCACATCCTGGCAACGAGCGCGGCCGTCATCGAGACGAAGATGACGCGCAGATATTGCATGAAGGCGACGAGACGCTGGTCGGCGCCAAAGGCGCCAGCCATCAGCACCATGGCCGTGGCGGCGCCGGGCGAGGAGCCCCAGACCGCCGTGGTGCCGGGCAGGATGCGCCAGCGGCTGATCAGCCAGCCGAGCAGGCTGGAGGCGGCGACGGTCGCGACCACCACGCCGAGGAAGAGCGGCCATTCCTTGTAGAAGGCAGGAAAGATGTCGGCGGCGATCGAATTCGCCACCAGGCAGCCGACGATCGCCTGGGCCGAGGCGAAAAGCGGACGGGGCACGCGCACCGTGGCGCCGTTGGTGCCGGCGAGGATGGCGGCAAGCATAGGGCCGATCAGCAGCGCCGCCGGCAGGGCGGCGAGTTCCAACGCGCCGGCGAAGGGCAGCGAGAACACCAAAAGCACCAGCCATTGCCGTGGCGGGCGCAGGCGCGCCATGCGGTCGATGGGTGCGTGGTCCTGGGATGGTTGCTCTGGCGAGGAGTCCATATCCGGCTCTTAGACCTGACGGAGACAAATGCGAACCCGCTTTTCGCGGACAATCCGTGTCGAGGCGGTCAGCCGGCCTTTTCCGGCGCAGGGAGTCCAAAGCCGCCGACCGGATGGGTCTCGATCTGGAATTCGAAGCCGGCGATGAAGGGACGCGCCCTGGCGATCGCGGCCTGGACTTCCGGCAATTGCAGCGAGGCCTTGTGGCTCGCCTGGTCGGTCCACACCTCGGTGACCCAGATGGCATCGGCGTCGGCCGGATCGGTGGCGATGATGTAGCTCAGGCAGCCGGGGAGCGCGGCAGTGCTTTCGCGCAGCACGTCCATGACCGCATCGCGCTGGCCGCGCGCCGCCCGCATCTTACCGATCAATCCGTACATGCCTTGATCTCCCTCCAGGTTGCACGCTGCATCAGTATGCAATCGCCGGCTCACGGCATCAACTGTCCGCCATTCACCTCGATCACCTGGCCGATGATGTAGCCGCTCAACAGATCGGACGACAGGAACAGGTAGGCGCCGACGCAATCTTCGGCCGTTCCGGCGCGTCCCTGCGGAATGGTCGCGACCATCGCCTTGATCTGCTCAGCGCTCGAATAGCGTTCGTGGAACGGCGTCAGGATCGTGCCTGGCGCCACGGCGTTGACGCGGATGCCGAAGCCGATGAGTTCCTTCGCCATGCCGCGCGTCACGTTGGAAACGAAGGCTTTCGACGAACCATAAAGGCCGGCGCCGCCGCCGGCGCCGTTGCGCGCGGCGATCGAGGTGGTGTTGATGATGAAGCCGCCCTGGCGCTTCAGCCACGGTATCGCCTTGCGCGAGGCGGTCAGGACAGAACGGGCGTTGAGGTCCATCACGGCGTCGTAATGCGCTTCGTCCTGATCGGCATAGGCGATGCGGCCGAGCATGCCGCCGGCATTGTTGACCAGGCCGTCGAGCCGGCCGAAATGCTGGGCGCTTTCCTCGACCACACGCTCGACGTCGGCGGGTATCGAAAAATCGCCCTGGACCAGAAACACCTCGCCGCCGTCATCGCGGATGGCTTCGGCCACGGCTTCGGCGGGTGCGCGGCTCGCATTGTAATGCAGCGCGACGCGGCATTTCTGCGCCGCGTAAGCACGGGCAAGGGCGGCACCGATGCCGGTCGAGGCGCCGGTGACCAGCACCGCCTTGCCGGCAAGATCGGGGATGGCAAGTGTCGTCATGTCGGTCGGCCTCCAGGTTGGCACATTTCGTAGGCTATTACCGGCCTTCCGTTCAAGCGTTGGCGTTCAAGCGTGGCCGCGTCAGGGCCTGAGATAGACATAGCCCTGATGCTGCAGTTCGGCGAGTTTAACAACGCCGCCTTTCTCCGCGACCTGGAAGCCCGACAGCAGGTCGGCAAGCGTGATGTCCATGCCGCGCAGGGTGTTGCCGCAGGCCTGCGGGACGAGCCGCTGCTGGACGAGGCCGGCAAAGCGGCTGGAAACAGCGCCGGAAGCGCCCTGGGCTTTGAAGGCCGCCAGTGCCGGACCATGCACCACAAGGACAATATCGACATTGCCGCCGGTGCCCTCATAGTGGTTCTTGATGTTGCCGAGGACGAAGTTGACCTTGTCGGCGTCGCTGAGGTGATAAGCGACCTTCAGCTTCTCCTCAGCCGTTGCCGCGTTGGCCCGGCTCAGGCCGAAAAGGCCCGCGGCGCCGGCGAGGCCGGCACGAAAAATGTCACGGCGCAGCATCGTGTCCTCCGTTTGCCGGCCTGCTCGCGCGATTTTGCATGGTCCAGGCGGGTCTCCTAGACTACCATAAAGCAGTCCTGTCGGTGGGAGGAGGATCGCATGGCATCGAAGGCCGTTGTGGGGAGGACCATGGCGGGCGTTGCGCTTTGCGCCGCCTTTGCCGCTTTTGCCGGCGCGGCGCGCGCCGAACAGCCGCCCAAACTTCCCGAGCTCAGCCCGACCGGTGCCGATGTCTGCTTCGGCCGTATCTACGATGCCGCCCATCTCAAGGCGCATCCGCACCAGAAAGTGGCGCGCATCTTCTTTTTCTATGGCGACGATCCGGTCAGCCGGCCGAACGAAGAACCCCCCGCCAACCAGGATACTTCCTATAACGGCTTCCTCACCACCACCGTGCGCGGCGCCAAGAAGCCCGACTGGGCGGCCGGCTGGTGCAACAAGGAAGATCCGAGCGACAAGGCGAGTGGCATCCGCTGCGGCATGGATTGCGACCGCACGCTCGCCTCGCTGAAAGTCGACGACAAGGGCCGGCTGATGCTCTCCAACGTACAGCCTGATGTGTATCTCGACGCTGGCGCGGAGGAGGACCTCGGCAAAGCCGAGTACAACAGGCAGGCGCTGGGCAGCGAGGACGACAATTTCAAGCTGGATCCGATGCCGGCCGAGACCTGCAAGGCGGAGTTCACACGCATCGACCCCATCGACCCGGCGCTGGGTGATCCGCTGCGCGTGCGCCTGAAGCCGGATCAGCCGTTCTGCTTCGGGCGCGACTATGACGATGCGCATCTCAAAACACATCCCAACCAGCTGACGCAATCGATCCGCGTCTTCCGCGGGCCGGTCGAGCTCGCTTCCTTCGCGGCCGGCGGCGATGCCGCGACCTGGCCCGACGGGGCGGACATTGCCGTTTCAGTGACGACCAGGCAGAAGGGGAAAAAGGTCACGCAGACCTATTCCTGCCAGGGCGAGGCCGACCAGTGGCGCTGCTCGGCAAGCTCCAAGATGAGCGATTTTTCCTGCGACATCTCGCAGAAGGAGATCTTCCTCAAGCGCGGGCCCAACGGCACGATGATGGTCGCGAACCCCAACAATGCGGTGGCGGTTGTCGATCTCTGTTCGAAGGCGGCGGACGGCAAGACCAAGTCCGACGACAAGGTTTATCGGCTGCAGCCGATGCCGCAGTCGGCGTGTGCTCCGTAAGGTCTGCCGATATTCAGGTGAGGCCGGCCTGCGAACGACGGCTTCCTGCCCTTCCGGTGCTCACGTACTTTCAAGTACGCTCCGCTCCGGCTCTCGGAAGCCATCTTGTCTGGTCGCTTCGCGCCCGTCTTCGACTCCGACTCGGCCTGACCTGAATCTCGACAGACCTTCGCGCTCTGCTAAGCGAAAGGCACCGCGGTCGTGCCTTTCGGCAGTTTGGCCTCGTCGTCCGGCTCGACATGGATGGTGACGCGCACCGAGGGGATCTCGGCCTTCAACGCGTCCTCGATGCGATCGCAGATGACATGGCTGGCGCCGACGGTCATGTCGGCGTCGACGACAAGGTGGAACTCGATGAAGGTGGCGCGTCCGGCAATGCGCGTCTTCAGGTCATGCACCTCGAGCGCGCCTTTCGAATTGGCCGAGATGATGTCGCGGATCTGCATGTTCTCATGGCTATCGACGGCGCGGTCCATCAGGCCGTTCATCGACGAGCCGATCACATGCCAGCCCTGCCACAGGATGTTGAGCGCGACGATCACGGCCAATGCCGGATCGAGGATCTGCCAACCGGTGAGCACCGCGCCGACAAGGCCGCCGAGCACGCCAACGGACGTCACAACGTCGGTCATGATGTGCTGGCCGTCGGCGACTAACGCCGGCGATTTCGCGTTGCGGCCGGTCTGGATCAGAGTCCAGGCCCAGATCGCGTTGACGATGGTCGCCAAGCTGTTGACGGCGAGACCCTTCCAGGGCTGCTCGAGCGGGGCCGGATGCTGCCAGGACTGCCAGACCTCGTTGAGGATCAGCAGCGCCGCGACGACGATCAGCACCCCCTCGAGCACGGCCGAGAAATATTCGGCCTTGTGGTGGCCAAAGGGATGGTCCTGGTCGGCGGGCTTGTAGCTGACCTGGATTGCCCAGAAGGCGGCTGCCGACGCGATGACGTTGACGATCGATTCCGCCGCGTCCGAATAA
>NZ_RZRY01000344.1:0-6748 GCF_003998035.1 Mesorhizobium sp. M2A.F.Ca.ET.039.01.1.1
TTCTGGAAGGCGTCGAGCGCGGCGCCGCCCCAATTGCAGACGACGATCTCATTGGCTTCCGCCGATGCCGCGCCGGGCCGCATCGCGACAGCGAGGCCGAGGCCGGCCATGGCGGTAATGAAGGAGCGACGGTCGATCCGACCGGATTTGAACTTCTCGATTGCTATTAAGGCTGCGTCTTGACCAAAGCGGTTGCTGGACATGGCTGTTCCCCTTTTTATGTCCGTCTGGAGTCCTAGTTTTCGGTGACTTCCTCCCGGGCCGGCGCCAAGCCGCCGGTTGGCGGCTCGGAACCGGTATTGCTTGCAGACCGCCGTAGCCGGCGGCCTGATGGCGGCGCGACCGATGCACGGACGACGAGTTCGACGCCGATGCGTTCGGTGACCGCTTCTGTTTTTCTGCCTGTGATGAGGTCCAGCAGCATGGCGACGCCGCGCCGGCCGAATTCGGCCGGAGACTGCCGCACCGTCGTCAGCGCCGGCGAAAGAAGGTCGGCATTGCTGATGTCGTCGAAGCCGATGAGCGAGACATCCTCGGGAATGCGCAGGCCCATGCCGCGCGCCGCGCGCATGGCGCCAAGCGCCAGCATGTCGCCGCAGGTGAAGACGGCGGTCGGCGGATCCGGCTGGCCGAACAGCTCCTTGAAAGCGCCGACAGCCTGGTTTTCATCATAGTCGCAATGGACCACCAGCCGGTTGTCGACCGCCATGCCCGCCGCTTCCAGCGCCTCGGCATAGCCGGAGAGCCGCTCGGTCGTGCTGAGCAGGCCATGCGGGCCGGCGATCGCGCCAATGCGGCGATGGCCCTTCTCGATCAGGTGGCTGGTTGCCATGCGGGCGCCGTCGGCGTTCCTGGCAAACAGGCGCGGCGCCCGGGCGCCCGGCACATCCTCGTCGAGCAGGACCACGCCGCCGGTCCGGTTGATGCATTTGACCAGCCGGCCGTCGTCCGAATGGTTGGTGAGAAGCAGGATGCCGTCCACCTGGTGGTCCTCGATACGCGCCAGGAAGGCGAGCTCATGATCCACCAGGTTGCGGCTGTTGAGCATCAGCAGGTTGTAGCCGTGCCGCGCCGCCTCCGCTTCGGATGCGGAGGCGATGGCGGCAAACAGCGGATAGGCGATGTCCGAGGTTATCAGGCCGAGCGTCTCGCTGCTGCCGCGCGTCAGCCGCCGGGCAATGGCGTTGGGACGATAACCGAGGCGCGCAGCCGCCTGCTCGATCTTCAGCGCTGTCGAGTCGGGCAGGCTGATGCGGCCGTTGAGATGGCGCGACACGGAGGTTACCGAGACGCCCGCTGCCCGCGCGACATCACGGATGGTGATCTTCAATCGATCCGACAAACGCTTCAACGCTCCCGGCAGGATGATGTTGAACTTGGCTGGTAAACCGGTTTCGTAGACCGCCCAAAAAAAAGGGGCCGCCGGCTCCGGACCTGACAAGGCGAGGGCAGGGACGGGAGCGATCACAGAACGTCTCCCGCACGGAAGAACTCCTGATGCTCGCGCTTGAGGGTGGCCTGGTCGAAGTCGACATTGCGAATGTGCGCGGCCATGAGGCGCGCGGCCTCGCCAGTCTTGCCGGCACGGACTTCATCGAGGATCGCGCGATGCTCCGCGATGATCGAACGGATGTGATCCGGCTTCATGCCGATCAGGAACTGAACGCGCATCATGTCCGCCGATATATGCTGGCAGGCAGCCCAGGCGCGGGGATGCGCGAAGGCAGCCGTCAGGCCCGAGTGGAAGGCCATGTCGGCGCGATGCAGGGCGCCCATGTCGTCGCTGTCGACCAGCCGTTCCTGTGCCCGCAACGACAGCTCGATTTCGTCGAGCGTGCCGGGATCCGGATGGACGCCGCTGTTGGCGATGACCGCGCTTTCCAGGGTCGAGCGGATGAACACGGCCTCGCGGACCCGGGTCATGTCGATAAGCGAGACGCGGGTGCCGGTTTGCGGCGAAATCTCGATCAACCCCTCGTCGAAGAGCCGGGTGAAGGCCTCGCGCACCGGTGTGCGGCTGATGCCCATCGCCTGCGCGACGTCAGTCTCGGCAAGGCTCGCGCCCGGCAGGACACGCGCGGTGATGATCGCCTCGCGCAGTTCCTGATAGGCCTTGGCCGAAATCGTGTTCCGTCGCTCGTTCTGCTCGGTCAGGATTGGCGCGTTCAGCTTTAGCATATCTGTATACTGGCATTCAGGAGTTTTGGGAGTCAAGAAGCGGTTTGCCGGAAACCAGCGGATTTCGTGGATCGTCGAGCGCTTTGATCGCCTCCGCGATCGCGGCCGCGGTCCCCTCGGGCGTTGGCAGGCCGCCGCAATGGGGTGTGATGCGCACGCTTTCATGCGCCCAGGCCCAATGATCGGCCGGCAGCGGCTCCTGGAGGAAAACGTCGAGCCAGGCGCCGGCGACATGGCCGCTGTCCAGCGCTTGCCTGAGCGCGGTCTCGTCGAGATGATCGCCACGCCCCAGATTGACCACATAGGCACCCGGCGCCAGCAGGCCGAAGAGCCGCCCGTCGAGAATGCCGCGCGTGTGCTGGTTGGACGGCAGCAGGTTGACAAGGAGATCGGCCCCCGTGACGGCCGGAACCAGTCCGCCCTCGCCATGAAAGGCGGTCACGCCGACACGTTCGCGGGGCGTGCGCGACCAGCCTGAGACGCGGAAGCCCGCTCCCGCGAGGCCCGACGCGACATGGCCGCCGATCATGCCCAGGCCAAGCACCGCGACCGACAAGGCGCCGCGGTCGCGGATCTCGGAAACAGCCCGCTGCCACCTGCGTGCGCGCTGGCTGCGGCGAACGGAAAAATCGTCCTGCTGGCGGGCGAATGCCGCGTGCATGGCGTAGTCGAGAATTTGCTGTGCTTGCGCGGGATCGCGCAGGCGCACGACAGGCATATCGTCGGGCAGGCGCGGATCGGAGGGCAATTGATCCGTGCCGGCGCCCAGGCAGAGCACAGCGCGCGTCGAAGCAGGCAGCTTCGCCATGTCCGGCGGAAAAGCCCAGGTCACCAGCAGGTCGTAGTCGGTGTCCGGGGCGCAATCGGTCCAGCGGCGGAATTCCACGCCGGGACAGGCCGAGCAACGCGGTATCGAACGCCTCCGAATAAGCGAGAGGATCGGCAAGCACGACCCGCACGGCGTCAACGGCCGTCGAAGACGAGGCCCGAGAGCCGACGCAATGCCAGCCACTCCAGTTCGGCGGCGCCGTCCGGATCGGCCTCATATTGCGCGGCGGTGCGTTCGCACACGTTGCTGGACGGAAGATGCACGGGCCGGCCGCTGCCAAGCACGGCAAGCTGGATGCGGCACGCCTGCTCGAGGTTGTACATCAGGGAAAACGCCTCGCCGACGGAACGGCCAACCGTCAGCAGGCCATGGTTGCGCAGGATCATGGCGCGATTGTCGCCGAGATCGGCGACGAGGCGCTGCTGCTCGTCCCGGTCGAGAGCGATCCCCTCGAAAGCGTGATATCCGACACGGCCGTAGAAGAGCAGGGCGGTCTGGTTAAGCGGCAGCAGGCCTTCTTCAAGGCAGCTGACCGCGACGCCCGCGGCGGTGTGCGTGTGCATGACGCAGATAGCGTCGGGCCGTGCCGAATGGACCGCCGTGTGGATGACGATGCCTGCCGTGTTGATCGGAACCTGCGTGCCCCGCATCTGGCGTCCTTGATGGTCGATCACCGCAAGCGAGTCCGCGGTGACTTCCCCGAACAGGTCGCCATAACGGTTGATCAGCAGGTGGTTCGGCTCTTCGGGCAATCGCGCCGAAATATGAGTGTGGATCAGGTCGTCCATGCCGAAATGGGCAATTAGCCTGTAAGCCGCCGCAAGTTCCTGGCGCATCGCCGTCTCGGTGGATGAAGTCATTTGCAGGTCGCCTCCTGTTAACGATCGGCATACCTGAACTCCTGTATACAGGTCAATAACGTCCGCTTGGTTTTCATTGAGCGGCGGTGTGCGGGAATAGTGTGGCTGCGGTGAACGACGCTTTAATCCGCGGCCTCTGGCGGGCATCGGCCGGAGAACTGCTCGGCCTGTCAGTCCGACGTAAACAGCGTCAGAACGAGGGGTCAAATGCGTGTGCTATGAAGCCCCATAAGTGACCACTCGCTCCGGCGGACGTCGGTTCGCATTAGCTTCGCGACTCAGGGTTCGCGGATGCTTTCGTCGAGACCACGCAGGAGCGGATAGAGGAAATATGACAAGATCGTGCGGTCGCCGGCCTTGATCTCCGCGGTCACTGCCATGCCAGGAATCAAGCGGAAACTGCTCGGCACATCACGCAGATCGGTCGCGGTCAATTCCACCCGTGCCTTGTAATAAGGACGTTGTTGCCCACCATTCTTCGGATCCTGTGTGAAGGTGTCGTCCGAGACGGTTCGAACCTTACCGGACAGGGTACCGTGCTTCTGGAAGGCCCACGCCTCGAGTTTCAGGCGAACTTCACTGCCGGCCTCGACATGGCCGACATCGAGCCCCTGGACAGAGACTTCTGCCTCCAATGGAGAACCCAGAGGAACGAGCGTATAAAGCGGCTCTGCTTCTTTCAATACCGAGCCAACAGAGCGCTGCGCCACTTCGAGCACGATCGCGTCGGCGGGTGCGGTTAACACCGTGACAGCCTTCCGCCGCAGCGCCTTGTCGAGTTCCCTGGCCGCGGCATCGTGATCGCGGCGCGCTTGGACTAGTTCCTCGGCGGTCTTCTGGCGGAACTCTGCGAGGTAAGCCGCTTCCTCGGCCTTCAAGCGTTCCACATTCTCCTCAAGCTCAGCCATGTTATTGCCCGCAAGCAGCATTTCCTGCTCGACCTGCAGCCGCTGACCCTTGGCAGACAGATAGTCGACCTTCGAGCCGACCTCCCTCTTCAGCAGAACGTCCCGCATCGTCTCAAGATCTTTCGCCACGCCAAGGCGAACCTCCAATGCCTCGCGATCGGCGCTCTTGGTCGCCATCTGGGCTTGAACATTGCGGATCTGCCGATCGTAAGAAGCCAGCTTCGCCTTGTTCTCCTCTACCCTCCGGATCCATATCGTCGACTGCAGGCGCGCTTCGTCATCCAGGTTTTGGGGGTTGTATGGCCGGTCGTCGAGCTCGGACTCGAGCCGCCCGATTTGCGCGGCGAGGCTCGCGACCTTTCCCCGCAATTGATCGGCATCGGCTTCGCTGAACGTCGCGTCGAGGGTCGCCAATGCGTCGCCTTTCCGCACGATGTCGCCCACCTTGGCGTCGATGCTGCGCACGGTCGAAATCTCGAGCGGCTGCACCACAATCGTCGAGGCCGTCGTCACCAGCTTGCCCGGTGCGACCACGATCTGGTCGACCTTGGCTACCGAAGCCCAAATGCCAGCGACCATGATGACCGCGACAAGTACGTACAGCGTGGCTCCCACGACCCAGGGCGGGCGCCGCTCGTCAATCTTGCGTGCATCGCTTTGAAAGTCTCTCACCGCTGGAAGGAGCGTGCTCATCGGGCAAGGTGCCTGTTCTGCTGGTTCCAAAGCTGTCGGTAAGTCATGCAACGGGACAGAAGTTCGCCATGTTTCCCGTGATCGACGATCCGGCCGCGATCGAGCACGACAATGGCATCCGCTGCGACGAGCGAGGACAGACGGTGCGAAACCATGACCACGGTTCGCCCCTCGGCAATGCGGGCAAGGTTTGCCTGGACGATCGCCTCGCTCTCGGGATCAAGCGCGGAGGTCGCCTCGTCCAGGATGAGGATGCGCGGTTGGCGCAGCAAGGCACGGGCGATCGACAGGCGCTGCTGCTGGCCGCCCGACAGGTTGGTGCCGCCCTCCTCGAGCAAGGTGTCGTAGCCCTGCGGCAGTAGTTTGATGAACTCGTCGGCACCCGCCATCGTCGCGGCGTGGACGATCTCCTCCAGGGTTGCATCTGGCCTGGTCGCGCCGATGTTCTCGCGCACGGTGCCGCGAAACAAAAAGCACTGCTGCATCACGACGCCGACATTGCTGCGCAGATGCGGGAGGTCGAGCTCGCGAATTTCATGACCGTCGATCCGCACCGAGCCGTGCTGGATCGGGTACGTGCCGCGCATCAGCCGCGTCAATGTCGACTTGCCCGAGCCGCTGCGCCCGACGATGCCGAAAACCGAACCGGCCGGGATGGTCAGCGACACGTCGTTCAGGGCCGGCGGAGCGCTGTCGCTGTAGCGGAAGATCACATGCTCGAACTCGACAGTGCCCGCGATCGGCGGGCGCAGGCCGCGCACATTCGGTGGCCGCTCCGGACTGCGGTTCATGATGTTGCCGAGCATTCGCACCGAGAGCCCGGCCTCCTGGTAGCCTTGCACCAGACCGACGATCTGTGAGAGCGGCGTGGTGACCCGGCCCGACAGCATGTTGAACGCGATCAGCGCGCCCACCGTCATCTGGTTGTCGAAGACCAGCAGGGCGCCGAAGCCGACGACCGCAACCGTCAGCAGCTTTTCGAGAAGCCCGATCACCGCCTGCGCCGAGGTAGAAATCCGCCCGACGTCGAACCGCGACTCGGCGGCCTGGGCGCAGAGCGCGTCCCAGTCGCGCTGGCGCAAGGGCTCGGTCGCCAACCCTTTGACCGTTTCCATGCCGTGGATGGTCTCGACGAGATAGGCCTGACGCTGCCCTTCGGCCTCGTAGAGGACGCGCAACTTGCGGCGGTAGAGCGGGATCAGCCCGCCGATCACACAGGCGGTGACGGCGGAAAAGCCGAGCACCATTGTGGCGAGACGACCGCTGTAGAGGAACAGCAG
>NZ_RZRY01000345.1:0-6662 GCF_003998035.1 Mesorhizobium sp. M2A.F.Ca.ET.039.01.1.1
GGTGCTCGCCGAGATCGGCGAGAAGGCCGGCGTCACCGTGTCGGATGAGGAACTGCAGCGTGGCCTGTTCGAGCAGGTGCGCCGCTTCCCGGCCAACCAGCAGCAGGAAGCCTTCGAGTTCTATCGCAGCAATCCGGAAGCCATCAACGCGCTGCGCGCGCCAATGTTCGAGGAGAAGGTCGTCGACTATCTGCTCGGCCAGATCTCGGTCGACGACGTCAAGGTCGGCAAGGACGAGCTGATGGCCGACGACGAGGAAGCCGAAACCGCGACCAAGGCGAAACCGGCCAAGAAAGCCTCCTCGAAGAAGGCCGAAGCCAAGGCAGAGGCGGGCGACGCCGCCGCCGAGGCGGAAGAGCCGAAGAAGAAGGCCGCGCCGAAGAAGAAGGCCGCCAAGGAAGCCAGATAACCGGTTTCAGCGCCGCAATTTCGAAAGGCCGCCTTCGGGCGGCCTTTTTCATTACGGCCTGTGTCATTGTGGCGGCGCGGCAACACACGCAACTTGTCTTGATGGTCTGCCGCTGGCGATACCAACCATTGAAGATTATCTGTTTTCGATGGCGTTCGCGGGGTCGGAGGCGTTTGTGAGGCTGGGTTCATGGTAAGAGGCTTAGTCGTTGCCGCGACGCTCTTGTTGGTGGCGATCGGCGGGAGCGTCCGCGCCGAGCCGGATGTCCCGGCCCTCCTCTTGGCGGCGGCTGAAGGAGGCGCCCGGACCGAGCCGGATCTCGGCAATTGGCGCGTCGACACCGGCAGCGACGCCCAGATAACGGCCTCGCTGCATGCCATCAACAAGCTCATCACAGGGGGCGGAGCGCTGGGCTACAGCCCGGTGCTGACCTTGGCTTGCCGACGCGATGGCGAACCACGCTGGAGCGAATGGCTGCAGCTCAAGGATCCGGTCTCCGCCAGCCGCAAGATCACCATCTCCGTCATTGTCGACGGCGGCAAGACCGATGAAAGCTGGTCGGTCGGCCCGCGCGGGAGAATGCTGGTCAGGGATGGGGACGACGGTATCAAGCGCCTGGTTTCAGCGAGCCGGCTGACGCTGTCATGGCGCTTCGGCCTCCTGTCGGGGCGCGGCGAGGCCGATTTCGAACTTGCAGGTCTCTCCAAAGCGATCGGCCAGATCGCCGCAAGCTGCAAAACCGATCCACCTTGACCTCGCGTCCTGAAGCGCGTCGCGATCTTTCAGATTCGCTCCATGCGCTTTAGGTTTTTGATTTTACGGCTGTCTTTTCCCGAACCGGATCACCCTTTCAGGAGACATGCCTTAGAACGGGCTTTCCAGTTCGGCGGTCGTCATGGGGCGCCCAAACACCTTGCCGATGATATCGAGCATCGCATTGTGCGGACCTAAGCCTCGGCAAAAGCTCGCCTTTTTCTATCCATTTGCACGATTCTGTGGTATGTAGATGCCGCAATTCCACTGAAGAAACCCGGATCCTCCGCTCGAGCGTGCAGCGCACGCAGGCGGGGACCGGCGAGGTGCCGATCGTTCCGACGCAAAAACGAGACCATCAGGGAGGAAATGCGATGCGTGCAACAGCGCTTTTTATCGTCTTGTCCGCTACGACCTTCTTCGCAAGCCCATCGCAGGCGCAAGATGCCGCCGTAGGCGAGAAGGTCTTCACCAAGTGCAAGGCCTGCCACGTTGCCGACCAGGACCAGAACAGGGTCGGTCCGTCTCTGCACGGGGTCATCGGGCGCGTTGCCGGAACGCACCCCAACTTTACTTATTCCGCGGCCATGATCGCGGCTGGAAAGTCCGGCCTCAAATGGGACGAGTCCACCCTGACGACCTACCTTCACGCCCCCCAGGCGATGGTCAAGGGCACGAAGATGACATTTCCCGGCCTCAAGGATGACAAGGACATAGCCAACGTCATCGCTTACCTGAAGCAGTTCTCCAAATAGGCCACTGTCGTTGGTCGCCCTGCAGCTACGCTGTTGAAATGCCGCGCCCACGCGCCGCTATGCCGGCAGCGCGAAGAATCCTAACAGCAGCAGAACACCTATACCAAGGCCGAGTATGACAAGCGTTCGCGTGTCCATGACGTTCACCTTCGACCGGGCGGGATGACCCGAAAATCGGGATCGATTTTCGAAAAGGATCATTGTCCCATCAAAGCGGTACAGCGCCCTGTGCGCGCCTAAAAAGAGCGCGTGACGCTGCAAGAGATTACGCAATCAGGGGCCAGGTCCGAAAAACGCGATACGGGTCAGCAGCGTGTAGTCGGCTTCGAAAACCATCATGGTCACGAAGACCAGCACCAATATCGGCGGCAGGATGATCGCATACATCATCGCCAGCCGCTCCCAGGCCATGTGCATGAAGACGGCGACGATCAATCCCGCCTTGAGCATCATGAAGATCAGGATTAGCGACCATCTGAGATAGCCGTGGATGCCGAAATAGTCGACCAGGTAGGAGCATGTGCTGAGGATGAACAGCCACGCCCAGACCACCAGGTAGAGCTTGATCGGGTGCTCCTGGTGGGTGTCGGTGGTGGCGACGGCCGGCGCATCATGCGCATGGGTGGCGTGCAGTGCGTGTTGTCCGAGACCGTTTGCGGTTGCTTCAGCCATAGCTGCCTCACCAAAGATAGAAGAAGGCGAAGATGAACACCCAGACCAGGTCGACGAAATGCCAGTAGAGGCCCATGATCTCGACATTCTCGTAACGGCCCCGGCGGCTGGTGAAGAAGCCGGGCCGTCCGATGTCGAAATCGCCACGCCAGACTTTTCGCGCCACGATGATCAGGAAGATCACGCCGATCGTGACATGGGTGCCGTGAAAGCCGGTGATCATGAAGAAGCATGAGCCGAATTGCGCGGCCCCCCAGGGATTGCCCCATGGCCGCACCCCTTCGGTGATCAGCTTGGTCCATTCGAAGGCCTGCATGCCGACGAATGTCGCGCCAAGTGCTGCGGTCAAAAGCATCAGGATCGCGGTTTTGCGGCGATCGTGGCGGTAGCCGAAATTGACAGCCATCGCCATGGTGCCGCTGCTCGAGATCAGCACGAAGGTCATGATGGCGATCAGGATCAGCGGGATCTCCGAGCCGCCGATACGCAGGGCAAAGACCTCACTTGGATTCGGCCACGGCACGCGCGTGGACATGCGCGCGGTCATGTAGGAGAGCAGGAAGCAGCCGAAGATAAAGGTATCGCTGAGCAGGAAGATCCACATCATGGCCTTGCCCCAGGACACGTTCTTGAACGCCCGCTGATCCGAGGCCCAATCGGCGGCAATGCCGCGCCAACCGGCGGGCCTGGGCTCCATCTGGCTGGCATGCGTCATGGTCGTCTCAGCCATAGCCGGTCTCCTAGGTCAGCAGCCGTTGGCAGATGTCGATGAAGGTCGCGGCCCAACCCGCCAGTAGGGCGAAAATGCAGAGCCAGACGAAAAGCAGGAAATGCCAGTACATGCCGCAGAGCTCGACGCTGAGGCGAACCCGCTCCGGCCGCGCTCCATCCCAGGCGCCTATGCTCGTCCTCCCAAGTCCGACCAGACCGCCGAGTATGTGCAGGCCATGCATGCCGGTGATCAGATAGAAGAAGCTGTTGGCCGGGTTGGATGCGAGCAGATAGCCGTCCCCGGTCAGTTGCCGCCATGCCATCAATTGACCGACGAGAAACGCAAGCGTCGTGAACCCCGCCGTGGCAAGGCCCAGCCGGACGTTGTCGATCTGGCCTTTGCGCGCGGCGACGACGGCACATTGCAGCGCGACGCTGCTTAGCACCAGCAAGCCGGTGTTGAGCCAGAGCAGGCGCGGCAGCGGCAGCGGCTGCCAGTCGGGCAGGCCCATGCGCATGAAATAGGCGCTGGTGAACAGCGAAAACAGGCAGCCGACCACGGCGAGGAAGACGCCGAGGCCGATCTTGGCGGTGGGCAGCGCCGACCGGTCGAAACCGACGAAATCCCCGGCCAGGCCTTGCTCCAGCCAGGGCTTGGCCGTCAGCCGCTGGTGCGAAAGCCACCATCCGGCAAAGCCTGCGATCACCAGCAGAAAGACCACGATGACGCTCATGCCGGCTCCCTCGAGGGCGCGAAGTCGCCCGGCACGTTTTGCGGGATGAAGTCCTCCTTGGCTCCCGGCACGCTGTAGTCATAGGCCCAGCGATAGACTATGGGCAGCTCCTTGCCGAAATTGCCGTGCGCCGGCGGCGTCTCAGGCGTCTGCCATTCCAGTGTCGTCGCCCGCCAGGGGTTGCCGCCGGCCTCGCGGCCATGCCGGATGCTCCAGATCAGGTTGAACAGGAACACCATCTGGGCGAAGCCGACGATGAAGGCCATGATCGAGATGAACGAGTTCAGGTGATGAGCCGATTCCGTCATTATGGTCATGTCGGTGAGCTCGGCGTAACGCCGCGGAACGCCCATCAGGCCGAGATAATGCATAGGGAAGAAGATCAGGTAGGCGCCGAGGAAGGTTACCCAGAAGTGGAACTTGCCGAGCGTTTCGTCGAGCATCCGCCCGGTGACCTTCGGATACCAATGATAGATCGCACCCAAGATGACGAGGATCGGCGCGACACCCATGACCATGTGGAAATGGGCGACGACGAACATCGTGTCCGACAGCGGCACGTCGACGACGACATTGCCGAGGAACAGTCCGGTCAAGCCGCCATTGACGAAGGTGACGATGAAGGCGAGCGCGAAAAGCATCGGTGTGGTCAGATGGATATCGCCGCGCCACAGCGTCAGCACCCAATTATAGACCTTGATCGCCGTCGGCACGGCAATGATCAGGGTCGTGGTCGCGAAGAAGAAACCGAAATAGGGGTTCATGCCGCTGACATACATGTGGTGCGCCCAGACGACGAAGCTCAGGGCGCCGATGGCGATGATCGCCCAAACCATCATGCGGTAGCCGAAGATGTTCTTGCGCGCATGCGTGCTGATCAGGTCGGACACGATGCCGAAGGCCGGCAGGGCCACGATGTAGACCTCCGGGTGGCCGAAGAACCAGAACAGGTGCTGGAACAGGATCGGGCTGCCGCCATTGTGCTGCAGCTGCTCGCCCATCTCGACAATCGCCGGCATAAAGAATGAGGTGCCGAGGGCACGGTCGAGCAGCATCATCACGCAGGCGACAAACAGCGCCGGGAAGGCGAGCAGCGCCATGACGGTGGCGGTGAAGATGCCCCAGACGGTGAGCGGCAGGCGCATCAAGGTCATGCCGCGCGTGCGGCCCTGCAGCACTGTCACAACATAGTTCAGCCCGCCCATGGTGAAGCCGACGATGAACAGGATGAGCGAGGAGAGCATCAGGATGATGCCCCAGTCCTGGCCGCCCGGCGTGCCGGTCATGATCGCCTGCGGCGGGTAGAGCGTCCAGCCGGCGCCGGTCGGTCCGCCCGGCGCAAAGAAGCTCGATACCAGAACGAGCACGGCGAGCAGATAGATCCAGTAGCTCAGCATGTTGACATAGGGAAAGACCATGTCGCGGGCGCCGACCATCAGCGGGATGAGGTAGTTGCCGAAGCCGCCGAGGAAGAGCGCGGTGAGCAGGTAGATCACCATGATCATGCCGTGCATGGTGATGAACTGGTAGTAGGCCTCCGGCGTGATGAAGTCGAACGTGCCGGGAAAGCCGAGCTGCAGGCGCATCAGCCAGGACAGAACCAGCGCCACCAGGCCGATCGCGGTTGCCGTTGCCGAGTACTGGACCGCTATGACCTTCGCATCCTGCGAGAAGACATATTTCGTCCACCAGCTGTGCGGATGGTAGAGTTCGACCTCCCCAACTTCGGCGGGCGGAACGGCATCTGCGGGTGTGACGTCGACCATTGGAGCACCTCCGTGCCCTATTGTGCGGACCTCGAAAGTTTCGAGTTTGCCGCGACGCCCAGATTGGACGCCATTATCTTTCCCGGCGGCTGGTTCGCCGAGCCCGATTGCTGGGGCGCCGATAGTTGCGCGAAGGTCTGCTGCTGGCCGAGCCAGGCCAGATACTCCTGTTCGGTATCGACCACGACCACGCCATGCATAAGCGGGTGCCCTTGGCCGCATAGCTCGGCGCACAGGACCTGGAAGGTACCGGTTCTGGTCGGGGTGAACCAGAAATAGGTCACTGAGCCCGGGATCATGTCCATCTTGGCGCGGAATTCCGGGATATAGAAATCATGCAGCACGTCGATCGAACGCAGCAGCACCTTGACCGGCTTGCCGACCGGCAGATGAAGATCGGCGGCTTGGACCAGGACATCGTCCTGCCCGTTCGGGTCCTTGGGGGCGACGCCCAACGGATTGTCGGCGGTGACATCCCGGGTGTCGGAAGTGCCGAGCTTGCCGTCCTTGCCCGGCAAACGGAAGCTCCACTGCCATTGCTGGGCGACGACCTCGATTGCGGTTGCATCGCCTGGCACCGTGACGAAGCGGCTCCAGACGAACAGGCCGGGAACCAGCAAAGCGGTGACGCCGAGCGCGGTGACGATCATCAGCCACGATTCAAGGCGCTTGTTCTCGGGTTCGTATGCCGCGCGATTGCCTTCCCGATGCCGGAAGCGGAAGACGCAATAAGCCATGAACAGGACGACAGCGGCAAAGACGATGCCGGTGATCCAGAAGCTGATGATGATGGTGTTGTCGATATAGTCCCAGTTCGAGGCAATAGGCGTCCACCACCATGGGCTCAGGAGGTGGAACAACA
>NZ_RZRY01000346.1:0-6737 GCF_003998035.1 Mesorhizobium sp. M2A.F.Ca.ET.039.01.1.1
GCAGCAGTTCCAACACATCCTTGGCGTCGGTAGTCAGTCGGCCATCCCCGGGCGATTTTCCTTCGCAGCCTTCCCGCGTCCGGGACGCCAGTGTAGGACAACGGCATGAAATCGCTGACCGATCCCTCACAGGCCCTCTCCACCGGCCTGACAAAAATCCGCACCGAATTCCACGTGCCGGATGGATTTCCGCCGGAGGTGATGGCTGCGGCGCAGGCTGCGGCAAAGCGTGCGCCCGCGCAGCATGCCGACCGCACCGCGATGCCTTTCGTCACGCTCGATCCGGCGAGCTCCACCGATCTTGATCAGGCCTTTTCGATCGAGGCCAGCGGCGGCGACCTTCTCTTGCATTATGCCATTGCCGACGTGGCCTGGTTCGTCGAGGACGGCGACGCGATTGATCTCGAAGCCTGGAACCGAGGTGAGACGCTTTATTTGCCGGACGGCAAGGCCGGGCTCTACCCGCCGGTGCTTGCCGAGGCCGCGGCGAGCCTGTTGCCCGATGGACCCCGCCCGGCGGTCATCTTCACAATCAGGGTTGCCGGTGACGGTGCGGTGAAGCTGGACAGCGCTGAGCGGGCGATCATCCAAAGCCGCGCCAAGCTCGCCTATGACAGCGTCAAACCTTCGGATGTACCCGCCGGCTTCGCCGAACTGGCGCGGCGCATGGCGGCCAACGAAGAGCGCCGCGGCGCTTCGCGCGTCGACCCGCCCGAGCAGGAGGTGGAAAGGCTCGCCGACGGCACGTTCCGGCTTTCGTTCAGGCCGCTGCTGCAATCCGAACAGGACAATGCAGCACTTTCGCTGGCCGCCAATATGGCGATCGCCGACGCCATGCTGGCGCACAAGACCGGGTTGTTCCGGGTGATGTCGGGGCCTGATGCCTCGAAGGTGCAAAGGCTGCGCAGCGCGGCACGGGCGCTCGGCCTGTCCTGGCCGGCCTCCACCAGCCTGCGCGACTATCAGCGCGCGCTCGATCCAGCCGATCCGCAACAGGCGGCGCTGATGCTGGAAATCCGCCGCGCGGGCAACGGCGCGTCCTACCAGCCCTATCAGCAGGGCGTCGTCCCCTGGCATGAGGCGATGGCCGCAACCTACGCGCATGCCACGGCCCCGCTCAGGCGGCTGGCCGACCGCTACGTCGTGCGCTGCGTACTGGCAATCGCCAACGGTCAGCCCGTGCCGCAGGCGGTCAGCGACGCCTTCGCCAGATTGCCGAAGGTGATGGGGCGCGGCGATGCCCGAGCCTCGCAGATCAACCATGCGGCCATCGACCTTGCCGAGGCGGTGATGCTCAAAGGACACGAGGGTGAGACGTTCAAGGCCGTCGTCACCGACTTCATCGATCATGGCGTGCGCGCACAGCTTGCCGACATGCCTGTCGTTGCCAATGTGAAGGCCTCCGGCCTCAGGCAGGGCGACGATCTCAGGCTGAAACTGATCTCGGCCGATCCGGGTCAGCGCAGCATTGTCTTCGAGACTGCCGTCTAACGCGCGGTCAGTCCAAATCCCTGGGTCAGCCGTCGAGTGGCGAAATCCACCTTGCCGGAAGTGAAGACGGCAAGATCGGGCTCGCTGTCGCTGGATATTTCTGCGACCGGTTCGAGCAGCGACATGGCGCGCCGGGCGATCGCTTCGGCCGGATCGATCCAGTCGACCGGCCAGGGTGCCGTCTTTCGCATGCGATTGACGAGAAACGGATAATGCGTGCAGGCAAGCACGACGATATCGGTGCGGTTGCCCTCGCGCTCGATGAAACAAGGCGCGATTTCGGCGCGCACGGCTTCTTCATCGACAAAGCCCTGGCGCATATAGATTTCGGCCAACCCCGCCAGCCTATCGCTACCGACCAGGCGCACATGGCATTTCTGCGCCCATTTGCTGATCAGGTCGCGCGTGTACTGGCGTTTCACCGTGCCTGGCGTCGCCAGCACGGAGACGAGGCCGGATCGCGTGCGCTCCGCCGCCGGCTTGATTGCCGGCACGGTGCCGACAAAAGGATGGTCGGGGAATGTCTCGCGCAGCGCGTCGATCACCAGCGTCGAAGCGGTGTTGCAGGCGATCACCGAGATCGCCGGCTGCAGGCGGTCGAGCAATTTGCCGAACAGCGTGAGGATGTGATCCTTGAGCGCCGGCTCCTCCCAGGCGCCGTAAGGAAAAGCCGCGTCGTCTGCGACATAGACGAAGCGGCGATCGGGCATCAGCACGCGCGCCTCGCGCAGCACGGTCAGCCCGCCGACGCCGGAATCGAACATCAGGATCGGGCGCTGGCTTGATCGATCGCTCATTGTCATCCGGTCATAGAGCAATTCCAGGAAAAGTGTGAAACGGTTTTCCGTCCGGAATTGCGTCAAAACAAAGAGAGGCGGAAGGTCCGTGATTGGACCGCAGGCGCTTCTATCGCGAATGATCTTGGTCTTGAAGAGGCGAATGCGAGCAGCTTTTGCGCAGCTGTCTCGCAGGCTCGCTCATATGCCGCGCTTGCCGAAGCCGGCCGGGCGCGGCCGGCCGAAGGGCTGCGGTGCGGGCGGAACGCGGGGAGTTGCAGCGGCAGCCGCGGCGCGTGGTGCGGCCGGCACAGCGGCGCGTGCAGTGCGCGCCGGTGCCGGCAGCGGACCGTCGAAGTCGAAAACATCCGTCAATTCATCGATGTTGCTGCCCGCGACGGGTTTCGCCCAGAGGATCGTGCACCAAAGTCCGAATATCGAAAGTCCGAGCAGAT
The DNA here is from genome assembly GCF_003998035.1 of Mesorhizobium sp. M2A.F.Ca.ET.039.01.1.1. Classification (NCBI taxonomy): domain Bacteria; kingdom Pseudomonadati; phylum Pseudomonadota; class Alphaproteobacteria; order Hyphomicrobiales; family Phyllobacteriaceae; genus Mesorhizobium; species Mesorhizobium sp. M2A.F.Ca.ET.039.01.1.1. The sequence continues at coordinate 2,723 of NZ_RZRY01000346.1, forward strand.
TCAGCCCGCCCGGAATGCTCTCGGGATCGTCGAATTTGACGACCAGCAGCACGCCCGCCTGCAGAAGGGCATAGACGGCGGAAAGGGCAATATAAGCCCACATGATCCACCGGCGTCCATTCGCGTCGCGGGTGCGGCGCGCGGCGATGTTGCCGCGAAGCGCGACAAAGATGAGCGAGGCGATCAGGACCGCGCCTGCCATGCCCTGCCGCGCCGGGCCAGGTCCCGAATTGATCAGTCCTTCGAAACCGATCGTGCCGACAATGCAGACAACGATCACCACGGTTTCGGCGACGGCAAGACCGAGAGAGTAAAGGAAAAAGCGCAGTCGGCCAATATTGGACGTAAACATGTGCCAGCCCCACTATTGCAGCAAGGATGAGGCACAACCGAATAAAAATCGGTTACTTCAAATGCTCACAGCTTATCGATTTTAACTTTCTTCGTCTTTGGCGCGACTGCGAGCACCCGCCGGCAGCCGCCTCGGATCATCCCCAGGCGAGCCATCGCCGCGCGGCATGGCCGGCGAGAACCGGTCGAGCGAGGAGATGATGCCGCGCAGAACCTTCAGTTCCGGCTCGGCAAAGCCCGCGCGCGTCAATACGGCGCGCAGATTGTCGACCATCTTCGGCTTCTTTTCTTCCGGGCGGAAGTAGCCTCGGGCCTCCAGCGCGTTCTCCAGATAGGCGAACAGGCTGTGCAGCTGCTCCTTGTTCGCCGGCACCAGCTCCGGCCCGGAGAAATTGGTCTCAGTCTCGTCGGCGAGGCCGGATTTCATCCATTCATAGGACATCAGAAGCACCGCTTGCGCGATGTTGAGCGAGGAGAAGCCGGGATCGACCGGAAAAGTGACGATCTCGTCGGCAAGCCCGACCTCATCATTATAGAGACCGAAGCGCTCGCGCCCGAACAGGATGCCGGTGCGCTGGCCCGCCTCGACGCGTGCCCTCAGCGCCCTGCCCGCTTCTACCGGCCCACGCACAGGCTTGAAGCCGTCGCGCTCGCGCGCCGTTGTGGCGAAGACGAAGTTCAGGTCGGCAACCGCGGAGGCCAGATCATCGAAGACCCGGGTGGCGTCGATGACATGATCGGCACGGCTGGCAGCCGCGCGCGCCTTCTCGCTCGACCAGCCATCGCGCGGGTTGACCAAGCGCAGTTCCGACAAGCCGAAATTCGCCATGGCGCGGGCGACCATGCCGATATTCTCGCCGAGCTGCGGCTCGACCAGGATGATCGCCGGTCCGGCGGAGGCGGTCTTGGTTGTGACTTCGGTGGCTGGCATGGCTGTGGGTAACCGGGGTTTGCGGCGTTTCGGCGTCCCCTGCCACATTTGGCCGGGAAAATGAAGCATTCACAACAGCGGCACACGTCCATCCCGGCGCGGATCGTGGTTTGCGCGCTGAAAAAGCCTTTGATATACGCTCCGCATTCCCGGCCGAAACCATGCGGGCAAGGCCGTCCAGATCCCCCAGCAACGAGGCACTCTATCCATGGCGAAGATCAAGGTGGCGAACCCGGTCGTCGAGCTCGACGGCGACGAGATGACCCGCATCATCTGGCAGTTCATCAAGGACAAGCTGATCCACCCCTATCTCGATCTGAAGCTTGAATATTACGACCTCGGCATCGAGCACCGCGACGCCACCAACGATCAGGTGACGATCGACTCGGCCAACGCCATCAAGAAATGGGGCGTCGGCGTGAAATGCGCGACGATCACCCCCGACGAGGCGCGCGTCGAGGAATTCAAGCTGAAGAAGATGTGGAAGTCGCCCAACGGCACCATCCGCAACATCCTTGGCGGCACCATCTTCCGCGAGCCGATCATCATGAAGAACGTGCCGCGCCTGGTGCCGGGCTGGACCAAGCCGATCGTCGTCGGCCGTCATGCCTTCGGCGACCAGTACCGCGCCACCGACTTCCGCTTTCCCGGCAAGGGCAAGCTGACCATCAAGTTCGTTGGCGAGGACGGCCAGGTGATCGAGCACGAGGTCTATGACGCGCCTGGCGCCGGCGTGGCCATGGCCATGTACAATCTCGACGAGTCGATCCGCGAGTTCGCCCGCGCCTCGCTGAACTACGGCCTGCTGCGCAACTTCCCGGTCTATCTGTCGACCAAGAACACCATCCTCAAAGCCTATGACGGCCGCTTCAAGGACATCTTCCAGGAAGTCTACGAGAAGGAGTTCGAGGCCGAGTTCAAGGCGCGGAAACTCTGGTACGAGCACCGCCTGATCGACGACATGGTCGCTTCGAGCCTGAAATGGTCCGGCGGCTATGTCTGGGCCTGCAAGAACTATGACGGCGACGTGCAGTCCGACACCGTCGCGCAAGGTTTTGGCTCGCTCGGCCTGATGACCTCGGTGCTGATGACCCCCGACGGCAAGACGGTGGAAGCGGAAGCCGCGCACGGCACCGTGACCCGCCACTACCGCCAGCACCAGAAGGGCGAGGAAACCTCGACCAATTCGATCGCCTCGATCTTCGCCTGGACGCGCGGCCTTGCCCATCGCGCCAAGCTCGACGACAATGCCGAGCTGAAGCGCTTCGCCGAGACGCTGGAGAAGGTCTGCATCCAGACCGTCGAAAGCGGCTTCATGACCAAGGACCTGTCGCTGCTGATCGGCCCCGACCAGCCCTGGCTCTCCACCACCGGCTTCCTCGACAAGATCGACGAGAATTTGCAGAAGGCAATGGGGTGAGGAGCGGTGCGCGAAGCGCATGAAAAGCCCAAAAATGGGCTTTTCAAGCGACGAACGCCCGGAGCCATAGCGTGGGGCCGGGCCGTGTGACAAAGTGCCTTAATGTCGAATGCTCCGAAGGGAGCCTTCGTTTTTTGTGGGGTAAGCAAAAAGAGCGGAAGCGATGGCCAAGCCGATCCTCTATGGCGCCGACTACAGCGTTTATGTGCGCATCGCGCGGATGACGTTGGAAGAGAAAGGCATCGGCTACGAGCTGGCGCCGCTCGACATCTTCGCCGCCGACGGCATTCCCGCCTGGTATCTGGAACATCACCCGTTCGGCCGCATCCCGGCCTTCGAGCATGACGGCTTTCGCCTGTTCGAGACCGGCGCAATTGCGCGCTATGTCGACGAAGCCTTCGATGGTCCGGCCCTTCAGCCCACTGATCCGCGCCTTCGGGCGCGGATGAACCAGATCATCGGCATGCTCGACGCCTATGGCTACCGCGCCATGGTCTGGGATGTGGCGGTCGAGCGGCTGGAGAAAACGCCGCCGGATGAGGCGCTGGTCGCCGCCGGGCTCCGCCAGGCCGAGACCGTGCTCAAGGTCCTGACATCGCTCAAGGCAAAAGGGCCCTGGCTGCTCGGCGAGCAACTGACGCTGGCCGACCTGCACGCGGCGCCGATCATCGCCTATTTCCTGAAGGTCGAGGAAGGGCGCAGCCTGCTGGCGCGGTTTGCGGAAATCGATGAGTGGTATTCTCGCGTAGCCGCTCGTCTGAGCTTTACGCTGACTGAAAAGGTCGTCTAATTCGAGTGAACTTTCTCAGCGTCGGCACTGCCCCTCATTGCCCTGCCGGGCATTTCTCCCCGTAAAACGGGGAGAAAGAGGCTGGCCGCAACGCCGGCGCGTTCTGCAAGGCTGACTATTGGCGAAAGCCGCGATGACGGCCCCTTCTCCCCGTTCAACGGGGAGAAGATGCCGGCAGGCAGATGAGGGGCAGCACCAGCCTCACAGAATCGGGAACCGGCCCGCGCCAAGCGACCTACGCTGCCTCCAGCGCCGCCTTCACCGCCGCGATCGCATCATTTGCCTTGGAGGCATCCGGGCCGCCGGCTTGCGCCATGTCGGGACGGCCGCCGCCGCCCTGCCCGCCAAGCGCGGCGGACGCGACGCGAACGAGATCGACAGCGCTGAAGCGGCCGGTCAAATCGTCGGTGACGCCGACGACCACGCTTGCCTTATTGTCCTCGCCGGCGCCGACAAAGACGACCACGCCTGAGCCGAGCGTCTTCTTGCCGGCATCGGCAAGTGGCTTCAGGTCCTTCGGCGC
>NZ_RZRY01000347.1:0-6735 GCF_003998035.1 Mesorhizobium sp. M2A.F.Ca.ET.039.01.1.1
TTGCACATCGTCGAAGCTTGGGCCGGCAATGGCCGCGGGCTTTGCCGACGCCGTCAGCGCGGCGGCCATCGGCTTCAGGCCGAAGAAGGCAACCAGGAAAACAACGACAATGAAGGCGCCGGCATTGATGAGCGTGCCGGTATAGGTACCGATCGAGGCGAGGATGCCCGGCTGTTCGATCGGCTCACCGTCGAGGCCGTTGATGAACTCGACCGCCGACACGTCGATGACGTCGCCGCGCTTGTCGTCGAAGCCGGTCGCCGAGGCCACCATCTTCTGGATATCGGCGACGCGCTTGGCGATCTGCTCCGGCGTGGCATCCTTGCCGAGGATGGTCTTCAGCCGATCCTGGTTGACGACGACCGCGATCGACATCTTGTTGACCGTGTAGCCGTTCGAAACGGTCGCGATCTTCTTGGAGTTGATCTCGTAGTTGGTGATCTCTTCCTTGCGGTCGTTCTGCGAGGAGGACTGAGGCCCCTCGGTGCTGGTCGTTTGCGTCTCGGGCAGGTTCTGCTCGACGCTGGTTGGGGTCGAGGCCTGCTTCTGGTTGCTGGCCTCGTTGGTCTTGACCGATTGCACCGAACGCTCGACGCGCGAGTTCGGATCGAAGATCGTCTCCTCGGTCTGGCGGCTGTCGGTGTTGACGTCAGCCTTGACGCTGGCGCGGAAATTGTCGGGGCCGAGATAGGGGGTGAGCGCGCGGCGGATGTTGTCGCCGATCTGCGCCTCGACCGTCTGCTCGACGCCCAGCGTGCGCGCGGCGCTCGTGTTGGAAGGATCGTCGCCGGCGGCCAGCAGATTGCCGTTGGAATCGAGCACGGTGACCTTGTCGGCCGAGAGGCCGGGAACCGCCGCCGCAACCAGATGACGGATCGACATGGCGCTTTTCTCGGCATCGTTGCCGGTATAGCGGATGACCACCGAGGCGGAGGGCTGTTGCTCGTCGCGGCGGAAATTGGCGCGCTCGGACATGACGATATGGACGCGCGCCGCCTTGACGCCGGAGATCGACTGGATCGTGCGCGCGATCTCGCCTTCCAGCGCGCGCACACGGGTGATCTGCTGCATGAAGGAGGTGAGGCCGAGCGAGCCGACATTGTCGAACAGCTCGTAGCCGGCATTGGCGCTGGTCGGCAGGCCTTTCTCGGCGAGCAGCATGCGCGCCTGCGCGGTGGTGCCGGCAGGCACCAGCACGGAAGTGCCGTCGGAGCCGACATCAAAGCCGATGCCGGCATCGGCCAGCACAAGGCCGATCTGGTTCACGTCGGAACGCTCGAGGCCGACATAGAGCGTCTCATAGGCCGGGCGATTGAGATAGACGGAAGCGATGCCGATGACGGCCATGACCAGGGCCGCGATGCCGCCCATGAGCGCCAGACGCCGCACGCCGAAGCTCTTGAAATTCGCGATGATGCTCTGGATCTGTTCCGGCACGATTCAACGGCTCCCAGCACGACTGTCCGCCGCAAGACTAGACCGCGAAGCTTGTGCGAGGATGATAGGGCGCGCCGGCAAAGAGCCAGCAAGATGCCGAACGCGCAACTTCCTTCGAGAAACGAAAAAGGCCGCGTTTCAGACACGGCCTTTTCGTCGGTCGAAGGTGAGCAGGCGACTTAGCCGTTCTTGAACAGCTGCAGGATCGACTGCGAGGAGCTGTTGGCGATCGACAGCGACTGGATGCCGAGCTGCTGCTGGACCTGGAGCGCCTGGAGGCGGGTCGATTCCTTGTTCATGTCGGCATCGACGAGCTGGCCGACGCCGCGATCGATGGAATCCATCAGGCTCTGCGTGAAGGTTTTCTGCAGGTCGATCGAGCTCTTGGCGGCGCCGAGCACGGTGGCGGCGTCAGTAAGCTGACTCATGACGTTGTCGATCTTGGTGACCATCTGCGTGATGATGTCGTCGGTCACGCCCGTTGCCGTGATGTCGAGATTGAAGGCGGAGACGTTGTCGATCTTGACGGGCGTGCCCGTCACCGCGGCTTGGGCGGTGGTGTTGGCGGCGATGTCGGTAGCGCCGCCGGCGATCGCGGTGGCATAGGCGGCGTCATACGCCGACTGGTCCGCGGCCGTGGAATAGATCGAGGTCTTGCGATCGAGGATGCCCTGGTTCTTGACGGCGGTGGAGAGGCCGGAATCGAACAGCTTGGTGCTCTCGACGTCGATGTCGATGGTGCCGAGCGAGATCGCGCCGGACGACGAGCGGTTGAAGGAAGAGACGATCTTGGCATCCGGCTGGACGCCGTCATTGGGAGCCGCCACCTGCGTGGACGTCACCGAAAGATAATTTGAGCCGGAGAAAGTGGCGGCGTCGGCGAAGGATTTCATTTGCGCCTGCAGCGCGGTGATTTCGGTCTGCGTCTTGGCCTTGTTGGCATCCGACTGGCCGACAGCCGACAGAAGCTTCGTCTTGATCTTGCCGATGGTATCCAGCACGTTGTTCATGCCGGTATAGGCGGTGTCGACCTTCGAGGCGCCGAGGCCGAGCGCGTCCTGCACGGTCGACAGCGCCGAATTGTCGGAGCGCATCGTGGTGGCGATCGACCAGTAGGCGGCGTTGTCGGAGGCCTCGGAGACCCGGTAGCCCGTCGAGATCCGCGCCTGCGTCTGCTCGAGCGACTTGTTGGTGGCGTTGAGGCTTTGAAGTGCAGTCAACGCCGCGGCGTTCGTCATGATGCTCGCCAAGAAACTCGCTCCTTCTCAAAAGCCGGCATGCCACGCAGGCCTCGACCTGCCCATCGGTTGCGATCGTGCCGGTCTGGCCGAGTCGACAACCTGTATCAATTGGTTAACCATACCTAGCGCGATATGGTTAATGGCCTGTTAAAAGTAGGCTTTGGAGACGTTAAGAAGCGAAGGTTGCGCGGGCCTTGAGCAAACGCAAATCGGGCCACGCTTTTGGCGCGGCCCGATGCTTTGACGTGGTCAGTATAGAACGATCAGCCGCGGAAGAGCGACAGGATCGACTGCGACGAGCCGTTGGCGATCGACAGCGCCTGGACGCCGAGCTGCTGCTGAACCTGCAGCGCCTGGAGGCGGGTCGATTCCTTGTTCATGTCGGCATCTACGAGCTGGCCGACGCCGCGATCGATGGAGTCCATCAGGCTCGAGGTGAAGGTCTTCTGCAGGTCGATCGAGCTCTTGGCGGCGCCGAGCTTGGTAGCGGCGGTCGTCATGGCCTTGAGCGCGATATCGACGACGTTCATCATCTCCTGAATCTGGCTGTCGCTGGCGCCCTTGCCCGTTGCCGAGTCGAAGATCTTCAGGCCGGCTACCGAGTAGGTGTCGCCGGCCGCCGCAGCCGCACCCAAGGTCGGGTTCTGTGCCGTGCCGACGATGGCGCCGGTCGCGCCGACGTAGTTGGCGTCGAGGATACCCTTCTGCGTTCCCGCCGTGGTGCCGGCTTCATAAAGCTTGATGCTTTCCACGTTGACGTCGATGGTCGAGATCGAAACCGAACCGGTGGCGCTGCGGTTGAAAGCCGAGACGATCTTGACGTCGGCAGCGGCGGTGGCGGTGCCGCTGTTCACGGACAGCATGTTGGTGCCGGAGAAGGTGGCGCCATCGGCATAGGCCTTCAACTGGTCCTGAAGCGCTTTGATTTCGGTCTGGGTCTTCTCTTTCGAAGCGTCTGTCTGGCCGAACGAAGCAGTCAGCTTCTGCTGGATCTTGTTGATCGTGTCGATCGCACTGCTCATGCCGGTGTAGGCCGTGTCGACCTTCGAGGCGCCGAGGCCGAGAGCGTCCGAAACGGTGGACATGGCCTGGTTGTCGGAGCGCATCGTGGTGGCGATCGACCAGTAGGCGGCGTTGTCGGAAGCCTGAGAAACGCGATAGCCCGTCGAGATGCGGGCCTGGGTGGTGTCGAGGTTCTTCTGGGTGGCGTTCAAGCTCTGCAGAGCGGTCAACGCCGAGGCGTTGGTCATGATACTGGCCATGGTACTCGTACCCTATTTTTACACGGATTTTTTGACATACCGGCATGTCCGGTATGACGGTGCGGCATCATGCCAATGATCTGTAAAACCCGATCACCCGCCATCTGCGAGCAATATGCGGGCCAGTCCCTACCAAAGCGCTAAATCGCAGGGTTAATCGAAAATATATTGCGCAAAAATCGAGCGCGTATCCGGCGCCGGCCTCTGCGGCTTCAAGTGAAGGATCGCACCAGGCTGCCGACGAGAAGGTTCCAGCCGTCGATCAGCACGAAGAACAGGATCTTGAACGGCAGCGACACCACCGTCGGCGGCAGCATCATCATGCCCATGGCCATGGTCACGGTGGCGACGATGAGGTCGATGACGAGGAAGGGCAGAACAATGAGAAAGCCGATCTCGAAGCCGCGGCGGATTTCCGAGATCATGAAGGCCGGCACCAGGATGCGCAGATCGACGGTCTCGCGCGAGACAGTCTGGCCACGCTCGCGGGCGAGGTCGGCGAAAAGGTCGAAGTCCTTGTCGCGCACATTGTGCAGCATGAAGTCGCGGAACGGACCGGAAATCTTCTCGAACGCCTCGCCTTGCGTGATCTGGTTGTCCATCAGCGGCTTCACGCCGGTGTTCCAGGCCTGGTCGAAGGTCGGCGCCATGACATAGAAGGTCATAAACAGCGACAGCGAGATCAGAATCAGGTTTGCCGGCGTCGACTGTAGGCCGATGCCGGCGCGCAGGATCGAGAAGGCGATGACGAAGCGGGTGAAGCTCGTCACCATGATGAGCAGGCCCGGCGCCACCGAAAGCACGGTCAGCAGGCCGAACATCTGGATCAGGTAGCCGACGGTCGTGCCGTCGGCCTTGCCGATGCCGCCGAGATCGAGCTGCTGGGCCGCGGCGACGGAGGTGGTGACGACGATGAGCGCCGTGGCTATGAGGAACTTTCTCATTCGAGCAGCATCGTCCTGACGAGAACCTGTTTGACGTGGCCGCCGCTGCGCAGCGCCGCGCGCTCATCGAGATCGGCCTTGAGATGCTGGTAGCCGCTGGCGCCTTCGATCTGATGCAGCTTGATCGTGCGCACGAAGGCGAGCAGATCCTGGTGGATCTGCTCGGTCACTTCCGGCGGCTGCGGTGCGTCATAGAGAACCGATGCCTCCAGCCGGATCCAGACGTCCGACGGCGAGGCGAGATTGGTGGTGATCGGCGCCAACTGAGCCAGCGTCGGCCCGGCAGCGGCCTTGCCGGCTTCGCCGGTCTTCTCCGCCTTGCCGGTATTCTCCGGCGCCGCGGGCACTGGCGCCGGCGTCTCGCCCTGCTTGAGATAGCCGCCGGAAACCCAGCCCATGCCGATGGCCGCGCCCGTCATGACCAGCAGGATGGCGAGCTGGATCACCAGGGAAGGTCCCTTCTTGGGCTGGACCTGCTCAACATTGGCCATCGCAGCGTTCTCCCGGCCCTAGAAAGGAAGAACCTGGTCGAGGACCTGCTGGCCATAGGCCGGCTGCTGGACCTCGCTTGCACGGCCGCGGCCGCCATAGGAGATGCGCGCTTCCGCGATGCGCTCGTAGGGGATGGTGTTCTCCGCGCCGATGTCGGATGGACGAACCATGCCGGCGATGGTGAGGACCCGCAGTTCGTAGTTGACGCGGACCTCCTGTGAGCCCCTGATCATCAGATTGCCGTTGGGCAGCACCTCCGTCACGACGGCGGCGACGTTGAGCTCGATGTCTTCCGAGCGCTTGATCTCGCCGTCGGCATTGGTCTCCGTGCTGGAGCTCAAGCCAGCGTCGCCCTTGCCGCTGGTGCTCTTGCCGTCCCATCCGAGCGTGACGTCATAGCCGAGCTTGCGCGCGGCGGTGCGGCTGCGATCGTTCTGGTTCTTGAAATTAGCCCTGTCGTTGAGCTTGATGTTGACGGTCAGGATGTCGCCGGCGCGCAAGGCGCGCGGATCGGTGAAGAGCCGGCTCTGGCGGTCGTCCCACAGTGAAAATTTCTTCGGCCGCGAGGCAGGCGGCTCGGGATAGGTGTAAGGGCCGGAGGCACCGATGCCGGAACCGACGGGTGACATAGCAGGCTCCCGGCCGATCTCCTTGAAATTGGTGCCGCAGCCGGACAACCCCGCAACCGCGACGAGGACAAAGAACTTCAACTTCATGACGGATCAACCCTTCGCGCCGCGCTGGCCATGATGCCGGTGAGCGTCGCCGCCGCCTTCTGGTCCATTTCATTCAGGATGACGCCGGCCTTGCGCGAATCGAGCTTCATCAGGATGGCCGCCGCGAGCTCGGCATTGACCATCGCCAGCCGCTCGGCGGCGGCGTCCGGCTTCATGCCGGCATAGATCTTGACGACGCCGTCCTCGGCGCGCGCCAGGAACACTTCGCGGCGCTTCAGCCACTCTTCATATTCGGCTTTCTTCGCCTCCAGCGCTTTCATGCGCTCGTCGATGCCGGCCTGCAACTGCTTCAGCTCTTCCGCCTGCAGGGCGTAGCGGCGGTCGCGCGCGGCATCCGCGATGTTTGAGCAGAAGCGCTGGACCTCGCTTTCGTCAGGCGCTTTCCCGACCGCAAGTCCAACCGGCTGGGCCGATGCCGTCTCGCGCGTGAGTTGGGCCGGCTGAGCCGGCGCCTGACCGCCGGGCAATACCTGGCGCACTTCATCCGCACGGACCGCGCCGCCCGCCAACGCGACGATCGCGCTAATGGCGAGGAGTCCGGTCACGGGGTGAAGTCTTGGGCGGCGATGCAGTGTCGAGGAGAGGAGCGCGATCATCGGCGTGCCTATTGGAGGACCAGGTC